>NZ_SJXI01000007.1:0-200450 GCF_004337455.1 Parafrankia sp. BMG5.11
TCAGGCACTCGCGAGGCCGTTTGAGGTGCGCACGATGTTCACGATGCCACGCATGATGTCGGTCAGCCCGTAGTCCTTCGGTGTGAAGACGGCCGCAACACCGAGCGTCGCCAGGCGTTCCGCGTCCGCGGGCGGAATGATCCCGCCGACCACGACCGGGACGTCCCCGAGACCAGCCGCACGCAGCCCGTCCAGCACCTCGGGCACCAGGTTCATATGCGAACCGGAGAGCACCGACAGCCCGACCACGTGGACGTCCTCCTCCACAGCCGCGGCGACGATCTGCGCCGGCGTGAGACGGATCCCCTGATAGACCACCTCAAAGCCCACATCACGAGCCCGTACCGCGATCTGCTCGGCACCGTTGGAATGCCCGTCCAACCCGGGCTTACCCACCAGCAGCCGCGGCCGGCGACCCAACTCACCGGCGGTCACGGTCACCAGGTCACGCACCTCCCCCAGCCCGGCGCCCGCAGCGGCGGCCGACGGCGCGGCGGACACCCCGGTCGGCGCACGGTACTCACCGAACACCTCACGCAGCACACCCGCCCACTCCCCCGTCGTCACACCGGCACGAGCACACGCCAACGTCGCCGGCACCAGGTTCGCATCCGTCTTCGCCGCCTCACGCAACCCCAGCAGCGCCTCGTCGACAACGGAGGCATCACGGGCGGCCCGCCACGCCGCGACCTGGACCCGAGCCGCCTCCTCACCAGCCGGATCCACCGTCTGCACGGCCGCGTCCAGGTCGGCGAGCAGCGGACTCGGCTCGGTCTCGGTGAACCGGTTCACCCCGACAACAACGTCCTCACCGGACTCGATCCGCGCCCGCCGCATCGCCTGCGAGGCCACCAACCGGGACTTCATGTAGCCGCTCTCCACAGCGGCGACAGCCCCACCCATCGCCTGCACCCGGTCGATCTCCTCGGTCGCGGCGGCAACCAGCTCCTCCACCCGCCGGGCCACCACCACCGAGCCCTCGAACAGATCCGGGTACTCCAACAGATCCGTCTCATAGGCCAGGATCTGCTGGATACGCAACGACCACTGCTGATCCCACGGACGCGGCAGGCCGAGGGCCTCGTTCCACGCAGGCAGCTGCAACGCGCGGCAACGGGCATCCTTCGACAACGTGACCCCGAGCGCCTCCAACACGATCCGGATCACGTTGTTCTCCGGCTGCGCCTCGGTCAACCCCAACGAGTTGACCTGCACCCCGTAACGGAACCGGCGGTGACGCGGATCCGTCACCCCGTAACGAGTCCGCAGCAGATCATCCCACAGGGCGACGAACGCCCGCATCTTGCACATCTCCTCCACGAAACGCACCCCGGCGTTCACGAAGAACGACATCCGGGCACACACCTCACCCATCCGCTCCGCCGGCACCTGACCGGAAGCGACCACCGCGTCGAGCACCGCGATCACCGTGCACAACGAGTACGCCAACTCCTGCACCGGCGTCGCACCCGCCTCCTGCAGGTGATAGCTACAGATGTTGATCGGGTTCCAGCGCGGGATCTCCGTCACCGTGTACGCCACAATGTCCGTGATCAGCCGCAGCGACGGGCCGGGCGGGAACACATACGTCCCCCGCGACAGGTACTCCTTGATGATGTCGTTCTGGGTCGTGCCGGTCAGCTCCTCGGCCGCGACACCCTGCTCCTCCGCCACCACCTGGTACAACGCCAGCAACCACATCGCCGTCGCGTTGATGGTCATGGACGTGTTCATCCGGCCCAACGGGATCTGCTCGAACAACGCCCGCATGTCACCGAGATGCGCGACCGGCACACCCACCTTCCCGACCTCACCACGCGCCAGCACATGATCCGGGTCGTACCCGGTCTGCGTCGGCAGATCGAAGGCCACCGACAGACCCGTCTGCCCCTTCGCCAGATTGCGCCGGTACAGAGCGTTACTCTCCGCCGGACTCGAATGACCCGCGTAGGTCCGGACGATCCACGGCCGGTCACGCTCCGACCTGGCCACATCCGTCATCGCCGCCTCCTAGCGCTCCGTGCGACGCCCAGGAACCGGCAGCCGGACGGACGCCGCCCCCGCGCGCAGAGCCACAGGCACGGGCCGTGCGCACGGACCTCGGGGCACATCCGACGCCGAGCCAGGACGGGGATCAATGGCCGCCGATCCTCGCGAGATCCGGCGACGGCAGCAGCGTAGCCGCCGATGCCGGTCCGGCGCCCCCAGTGCGCAGGGCCCGGGCCGGCCGAGAGCTCCTACGGAGAGTTACCCGGAACAGGGCTACCCAGACGCTGGACGTCCAGGCGGCTGCCGTTCAGCGGCGGACGTTCAGGCGACGGAAGGGCTCGACGGCGGCGGACGCGGGTGGCGGCGGGCCTCAGGCGGAGGAGCAGGCGCTCGGGCCCCAGATGTTCTTCAGGTCGGCGGGGATCAGGTCGCAGGCCGCGGTGCCGCGGCCGACCAGGGTCCACGGGGCGCTGCCGACGCGCTTCCACACGTGCGGGTCGGGGGCGTCCGTCTCGGCGACCCCACGGATCTCGGTCATACCGACGGCCCAGAACTCGTCGCGTTCCTTGTCGACGCCCTCGACGGCGCCGTAGAACATCCCGTTGGGGATCGTGACGTCCGACGCGACCGGGGCGGCGGCACCGGTCTTCTTGCGCACCTCGTAGGCGGCGAGCCACATCAGCGGCTGGCGCAGGGTCGTGGGCTCGTTGCCCTTGAGCGCCAGCGTCCGCGCCCTGCCGGCGACCCGGCTGGTCTCCCAGGGGACCGAGGGCAGCGGGGGGCTGAGGATCGCGTCGTCGGGCTGCTCGACGGCGACGGCGCCCGGCGTGGCGGAGTCGTCGGAGGCCCAGACGAGCCCGATGACCACCCCGAGCACGACCGCGACCACGAAGGAGGCGGCCACGAGGAGCGGCCGCTGCTGCTGGGTCCAGGCCGCGGCCCCCGGCCGGGCCGCCCGACCACCGGCTGGGTCCACCCCCGCGGGCACCTCCACGTCCAGCATGTCTGTGTCTTACCTCCACCATGCCACGACCCGGCCCGATTATCGGGAAAGCATGCCCTATGCCGGCTCGGCGCCCGCCAACGGGGACTTGCCGATCACTCAGCGTCCACGGACGATCGTCGCCGGTGACGAATCTCACGGGACGAAGCCGCACCCCCGGGGGCGCTCTCTCAGGCTGCGGGCACGCTCAGGCCACGGACCCGGTGGGGACTTCAGGCCGCGGGGACGCTCAGGCCGCGGGCGCGGCGGGCGTGGCCGACCGTGCCGTGCCCGCCAGCACCGGGAGGCACGGCAGCGAGCCGGTCGGGCGCGATCTGGACGCGCAGCAGACGTCCAAGGCGGTCGACCGCGAGCAGGCGTCCGAGGGCCGCGGAGGCGTCCACCAGGACGAGCGTGCGGCCGAGGGCGCGGGCCCGGCGGGCGCCCCCGAGCAGCACCCCGACACCCGCGTGGTCGCCCAGCTCCAGCCCGCCGACGTCGACGTGCAGTGGGCCGCGACCGGCGTCGATCGCGTTGTGCAGCAGCATCCGGAGCTCCCCGACGGATCGGACGTCCACCGTCCCCACCAGTCGGAGGGTCTGGTTCCCGCCCTCGCCGGGACAGTCCGCCTCCACCGCCCGCACCGTCGACGACTCGCCCATCGCGGCCTCCGATTCCCCATGCACCGGCAGGCCGAGACTGTCGCGTCGGGCCCGCCGTTGGGCACCTGCACCTGCGCTCGGCTTGCCGCACACAGCTGGACGAGTCCCGCGGACAGCCGATCGCAGTGGGGGGCTACTCGGAACCCACCCATGGCGATGATCTCACCAATCTCTCCCATATGTTCCATTTGACTGGTGTGACGATCCAGCTCAGGCCCAAAGACCCATCCGAACGTCGGTGTCGGTGCGACGATGGACCTGGCGGGAAACGAACCTGGGACCAGGGCACCGAAGGCCCCGGGCGCCCCGCGACAGACCAGACGGACCAAGGGGTGATCATGGAGACCACCGCTCTCGGCTTCCTCTATGGACCCACCCTGGTCCTGATCGCCGTCGGTGTGCTGGTCGCCGTCTGCCGGCTGACCTCGACGCCGGACGCGCACACCGATCACGACGCCGATCACGACGCCGACCACGACCCGGACGCGGATGGCGGCGCCGATGGCGGTACCGGTCATCCGGGCGGCGACCGGCGCGCGGATGACTTCGGCCTGCTGGTCGCCGTCGCCACCGTGCCTAGCGAGCGGGCCGAGCGGCTGCGGGCGACCCTCATCGGCAGCGGCGTGCGCGCCACCCTGGCGCCCGCGCGGCCGGTGCCCGCCCCGGTGAGCCCCCGCGGCGACCTGCTCTACCTGGCCGGGGAGCTCCAGCACGTGCTCGTCTTCGCCGCCGACCTGCCCAGGGCCGTGCACGCGCTCGCCCAGAGCCGCCGCGAGCCCACCGACGGCGCCTGACCCGCCCGCCGACACCCGTACCAGTCCTGGCCCAGGTCCGCCGGTCGGTTGTCGCGGTCAGCTCGGCCGCGGTCGACTCAGGCCGCGGCCGCCGAGGACGGCTCGCGGCGGATCTCGGCGCCGAGCGCGGTGAGGTTCTCCACGAAGTGCGCGTACCCGCGGTCGATGTGGTGGACGTCACGGACCACGGTCGTGCCCTCCGCCACCAGGCCTGCCAGCACCAGCGCCGCGCCGGCGCGGACGTCCGAGGCGAGCACGGAGGCGCCGGTCAGCCGCGGGGTGGGCCGGACGACCACGTGATGGCCGTCGGTGCGCAGGTCGGCGCCGAGCGCGTGCAGCTCCCGGCAGAACACGAACCTGCTGTCGAAGACGTTCTCGGTGATCAGCGAGATTCCCTCGCTGACCGCCTCCAGTGCGATCACCTGCGGCAGGAGGTCGGTCGGGAAGCCCGGGTAGGGCAGCGTGACGACGTCGATCGAGCGCGGCCGCCCGTCCGCGCTCACCCGGAAGCCGTCCTCGACGAGCTCGACGGCCGCCCCCGCGCCCGCGAGCTTCTCCAGGACGATCCCGAGGTGCTCGGCCCGGCCGTGCCGGATGGTCACGTCGCCACCGGTCATCAGCGCGCCGATCGCCCACGTACCCGCGACGATCCGGTCCGGGACGGTGCGGTGCAGCACCGGCCGCAGCCCCTCCACCCCCTCGATGACGAGCGTGGACGTGCCCGCGCCGTCGATCCGGGCGCCCATGGCGGTGAGCAGCGCGCACAGGTCGGCGATCTCCGGCTCCTGGGCCGCGTTGTCGATCACGGTCGTGCCCTTGGCGAGCGCCCCGGCCATCAGCAGGTTCTCGGTGGCCCCGACGCTCGGGAAGTCCAGCCAGATCGAGGCGCCCTGCAGCCGCCCGGAGCAGCGGGCCACCAGTACCCCGGCCTCGACGTCCACCACGGCACCGAGCTTCGTCAGGCCGTTCATGTGGATGTCGAGCGCGCGCGAGCCGATCGCGTCGCCACCGGGCAGCGCCACCCGGGCCTCCCCGCGGCGGGCGACGAGCGGCCCCAGGATGGCCACCGACGCCCGGATCCGGCGGACGAGCTCGGCGTCCGCGGTGGCATCGACCACCTCGGGTATGTCGATGACGATCCGACCCCCGGCCCGGTCACGCTCCGCCCCGGCCCCGAGGCCACGCAGGACGTCGGCCATCACCGAGACGTCAAGGATGTCGGGTACCGCGTCCAACGTGGTGCGGCCGGGCGCGAGCAGGCTCGCCGCCATCAGCTTCAGCACCGAGTTCTTCGCGCCCGGAACGGCGACCTCGCCGACCAGCCTGGTCCCGCCTGTCACGACGAAGCACTCCACGGGCTCCGATGCTAGGTGCTCCGTGGAAGATCTTCAGCGCGGCCTCGGCAAACGGCGCGCCCCGGCCACAACCGGACACCAACGAAGACCTCCGGGGACCACCGACATCCATCCGACGATCTGACCGGATTGCTATGCATGCGGCGCCGAGGCAGAGTCCACGGCAGCACCGGGCGAACCGGCGACGCCCAGCACGCGCACTCCGTCGTGGTGACGCAGGAAAGGCTCCGGCTGGCCGGCGAGCGCGTCGGTGACCCGCACGGCGAACGCGGGCACCGACCGCTGGACGACCTCGTCCACGGTGAGCCAGTCGACCGCCACGGACTCGTCGGTCTGGGAGCTGATCACGGCGGAGACCGCACGGCAGAGGAAGACCATCGCCACGACGCCCATGGGCAGGTTGAGGTAGATGCCGTAAGGCGAACCGGCTCCACGAGCGCCCCGGTCTCCTCCCGCACCTCGCGGCGAAGCCCGTCCTCGAAGGTCTCACCACGCTCGAGGACTCCGCCCGGAATCTGCCACGCGCCGGTGTCCCGCCGCTGGATGCAGAGCACGCGACCGTCATCTCTGCGTGTCACACCGGCTACGCTTACGGAATGCATGCGCGGAACCTACCAATTGGGTTACGTCGACTTGGATTACCTGGACCTGACCTGGACTTCGGTTTCGGTGCTCCTAGCGCGCCTTGAGTCCCTGCCGCCGGAAACCCACGCCTCGTACGGGACCGAGGCCCGGGCGTTGCTCGAGGATCCGATCGCCACGGATGACGCGCTCGCCGCGATTCTGGGCGACCCGTCCCAATCCGAACAGGCGCGATTCAACGCGTTCTATTGCGTGCAGGCGCGCGCCTGGCGTCGCAGGGATCACCTGACTCACCGGGCGAACGTGGACCAGTACCAGTCCGCGTTCGGCGATCATCCGATGTTCTACTTCATGCAGGCCGAGTACTACTCCTCACTCGACGGCGAGCCGGCGAACAGACAGGCAGCTCTCACTTTCGCGCTCGAAGCGGTGCGCCGGCTGTCGTCGATCCCAGGGGTCCTCCATCTGGCGGCCTCGATCATCGCGGATCAGTACGAGGCGGACACGGACCCGGATCCCCAGCTCCTGCTGGAGGGAGAACGGCTGATCCGGCAGGCGATCGCCCTCAGCCACGGCGCCTACCCGCGTTATCACGGCACTCATGCCCGCATAGCCACTCTCCGGGGCGCATACGCCACGGCTCGAGCGAGCATCGCGCGAGCCATCGACGAGGAGGACAGCTCGGGAGCCGAGTACGCGCTGCGAATCGGTGACTACCAGTTGATCCGCGCCCGCATCCAGTACGCGCAACAGGCCGATCTGCTCCGGATAGGACAGAACGAGGCGACCACGGAACTGCGCGGTATCCGGACCCAGATCCTCGAGATCATGGGCCTGCTCGCGGCGGTGATCGCGTTCATCACGACCGCCGCCAACATCGCGGCCGGGCAACCTCCGGGACCGGCGTCGGGCCTCCTCACCTGCGCCGGAGGCGTGACGCTCCTGGTGTTCTGGGGCTTCCACATCCTGGTCATCGGTGGCGGAGACTCCCGACGGCGCCTACTTCCCCTCCTCCTGGGGGCGATACTCCTCGGCGTCGGCCTGGCACTCGCCGGACACTGACCGACGAAGCAGGGGCGAGAGGGGAAGGTGACTGGCGGAGATGCAGGTGACGGTGGCCTCGAGCTGGTCGGCAAAGGCCCACAACGAGGACGCTTGCGGATTTCGAGCGGACGGCGCCTGGGTGGTCGACGGAGCGACAGCCCTCGAAGCCGGACCGCCGATCGAGGGCCTTCCCGCCGCCGCCTGGCTGAGCTCGGTGGCCGACGACTACCTGCGCAGCGTCGACTGGGACGGTGCCGAGCTCGCGGACGTCCTCGCACGGCTGGTCGGACACGTGACGGCGCGGGCGCGGCTCGCCGGGCTGCCGTACGCGGGCACGTGCCGCTCCACCGGGTTCCCCACCGCCGCGATCTCGGTGGTGCGGCAACGCGGTGACCTGCTGGACCTGTGCCTTCTCGGCGACGTCCCCGTCGTGCTGGCCCCGGCCGGCGGCCGGCCGTCTCCAACCGTGTTCGTGGATCCTCAGTTCGCGACGACCGAGCGGACGATCCTCGATGCCATCCGGGCGGACATCGACCACGGCGACGATCCGGCGGCAGCTTATGGACGGGCACGCGGGACCCTGCTGGAGCGCCGCCGGCGGCGTAACACGTCGCGCGGGTCGTGGATCCTCGGGGACGTCCCGGAGGCCACCCGTCACGCGCACTGCCGCACTCTTCGCCTGACCGGCGGCGAGGACCTGCTGCTGCTCTCGGACGGCTTCGCCCGGCTTGTCGAGCCGTTCGCCCTGGTGGACGGGTACGGGGCTCTCGTTGACGCGGTGCGCCGCGGAGCCGCGGAGGAGCTGGTGCACCGGCTCCGCGAGACCGAACAGGCGGACCCCGAGTGCCGGCGCCATCCGAGGTTCGGGGTCAGTGACGACGCGAGCGTCGTGCATGCCGTGATCTGAAGGTCTTCACGGGCACCGGGACGGCGGCGCCCATACAGTGACGCCATGGCGGTGCACCTGACCCGGATCTACACCCGTACCGGCGACGACGGCACGACGGCGCTGGGTGACATGTCGCGGGTGGCGAAGACGTCGCCACGGCTGGCCGCCTACGCCGACGTCGACGAGGCGAACGCGGCGATCGGGGTGGCGCTGGCGCTGGGCGAGCTGGGCCCGGACATCCGCGAGACGCTCGGGCAGGTGCAGAACGACCTGTTCGACGTGGGTGCCGACCTGTGCACCCCGGTGGTCGCCGAGCCGAAGTACCCGCCGTTGCGGATCACCGACAGCTACGTCGACCGTCTTGAGCAGGCCTGCGACCACTACAACGAGAACCTGGCGAAGCTCAGCTCGTTCATCCTGCCCGGTGGCACGCGCGGGGCGGCCCTGCTGCACGTGGCGCGCACGGTGGCGCGCCGGGCCGAGCGGGCCTGCTGGGCGCTGGTCGAGGCGGAGCCGGAGGCGACGAGCCCGTTGCCGGCCCGTTACCTGAACCGCCTGTCCGACCTGCTGTTCATCCTGTCCCGGGTCGCGAACCCGGACGGGGACGTCCTGTGGAAGCCGGGCGCCGGCGGCTGAGCAGAGCCCCGGCGACGGCCTGGGGCCGACGGAGCCTGGGGCTCTGCCGGCCTCTGGAGCCGCCGTCTCGGCTTCGACGCCGACAGGTGTCAGCGCCGAAGCCGGGGTGTTCCGGCGAACCGCGTCAGGCGATCGTCGCGCTCTCGGCGAGGATGCTGACGCCCTCCTTGGTGACGGAGACGAAGCCCCCGTCGACGGCGGCCGAGATCTCCTGGCCGCCGACCTTCACCCGCACGGTCTGGTCGCGCACGAGCACGGCCAGCATGGGGATGTGTCCCGGCAGGACACCGATGTCGCCGTCGACGGTCCGGGCGACGACCATGTCGGCGTCGCCGGACCACACCTCCTGCTCGGGCGAGACGATCGCCACCCGCATCGGCATTACAGGTTCTCCGCGTTCTTCTCGGCGTCCTCGATCCCGCCGCACATGAAGAACGCCTGCTCGGGCAGGTGGTCGTAGTCGCCCTGGGTGAGCCGGCGGAACGAGTCGATCGTCTCGTCGAGCGGGACGAACTTGCCGGGGATGCCGGTGAACTGCTCGGCGACGAAGAACGGCTGGGACAGGAACCGCTGGATGCGGCGAGCCCGGTTGACGAGGATCTTGTCCTCTTCGGAGAGCTCGTCGATACCGAGGATGGCGATGATGTCCTGCAGGTCCTTGTAGCGCTGCAGGATCCGCTGCACCTCGCGGGCGGTGTCGTAGTGCTCCTGCCCGATGTACCGGGCGTCGAGGATCCGGGAGTTCGAGTCCAGCGGGCTCACGGCCGGGTAGATGCCGAGGTCGGAGATCGCCCGGTCGAGCACCGTGTTGGCGTCGAGGTGGGTGAACGTCGTCGCCGGGGCCGGGTCGGTCAGGTCGTCCGCGGGGACGTAGATCGCCTGCAGCGAGGTGATCGAGTGACCGCGGGTCGAGGTGATCCGCTCCTGCAGGGCGCCCATCTCGTCGGCCAGCGTCGGCTGGTAGCCGACGGCGCTGGGCATCCGGCCGAGCAGCGTCGACACCTCGGAGCCGGCCTGGGTGAACCGGAAGATGTTGTCGATGAACAGGAGCACGTCCTGCTTCTGCACATCCCGGAAGTACTCGGCCATGGTGAGCGCGCCGAGGGCGACCCGGAGCCGGGTGCCGGGCGGCTCGTCCATCTGGCCGAAGACGAGCGCGGTGTCCTCGATGACGCCGGCCTCGGTCATCTCCAGGAACAGGTCGTTGCCCTCACGGGTGCGCTCGCCGACGCCGGCGAACACCGACACGCCACCGAACTCCTTGGCGACCCGGCGGATCATCTCCTGGATGATGACGGTCTTGCCGACGCCGGCGCCGCCCATCAGACCGATCTTGCCGCCTCGCACGTACGGGGCGAGCAGGTCGATGACCTTGATGCCGGTGGTGAACATCTCCGTCTTCGACTCGAGCTGGTCGAAGGCCGGCGCCGAGCGGTGGATCGGCCAGTAGGTCTCGGCGTCGACCTTGTCCACGTCGAGCGGGTTGCCGAGCACGTTGAACACGTGGCCCTTGGTGGCGTTCCCGACCGGGACGGAGATCGGCGCGCCGGTGTCGCGGACCGGAGCCCCGCGCACGAGGCCGTCGGTCTGCTGCATGGAGATGGCGCGGATGGTGTTGTCGCCGATGTGCTGCGCGACCTCAAGGGTCAGGACCGCGGTCTCGCCGTCGATCGTGCGGTCGACGTGCAGCGCGGTGTAGATCTCGGGAAGCTCGTCGGGGGCGAACTCGACGTCGACGACCGGTCCGATGACTCGGGCGACTCGGCCGATCCCCGGAGTCCGGCCCTCCGCCGTGGTCGGCGAGCTGGTGGTGACGGTCATGGCGTCCTCGGTTTCACTGTCGTTGCCCGCCGCCGCGGGCTTCGGCTTGACGTTCGTCGGTGTCGACGCCGGCAGCGGAGTCGATGCCGGCTGTGAGCCCAGTGTCCACACCGGTCCGCCCGCCGCCTAGTGCGTCGGCCCGCCGCGGTGCACGCCGGGGCAGGGGTGGCCGGAAGATCACAGGTCTCCTACGCGCCGGACGCCAGGGCGTTCGCGCCACCCACGATCTCGGAGATCTCCTGGGTGATGGCGTCCTGGCGGGCCCGGTTGGCCGCGCGGGTGTAGGTCTTGATGAGGTCCTCGGCGTTGTCCGTCGCCGACTTCATCGCGCGCTGGCGGGCCGCCGACTCGGAGGCCGCCGACTCCAGCAGCGCCGCGTAGAGACGGCTCTCGACGTACCGCGGGAGCAGCGCGTCGAGGACGGCCTCGGCCGACGGCTCGAACTCGTAGTTCGGCAGCGGCCCACCGGCCGGCGGCTCGTCGTGCTCGCGCAGGACCATCGGGAGCAGGCGGTGCGCCACCGCGTTCTGGGTCATGGCGCTGACGTACTCGGTGAAGACGAGATGGATCTCGTCGACACCGCCCTCCTCGGTGGGCGTGGTGAAGGCCGTGATGAGGGCGTCCGCCACCGCCTTCGCGTCGCTGTAGCTCGGCTGCTCGGAGAAGCCGGTGTAGTCGCCGGCCAGCGCCCGGCCGCGGAAGCGGTAGTACGTCCCCGCCTTGCGGCCGACCGCGTAGAGCAGCGGCTCCTTGCCCTCCTCACGCAGCAGCTCGACCAGCTCCCCGGCGCGCTTGAGCGCGTTGGAACTGTAGCCGCCGGCGAGGCCGCGGTCGCTGGTGATCACGACCACGGCTGCCCGCGTCGGCTCCGGGCGCTCGGTGGTGAGCGGATGAGCGATCGTCGTCTGCGACGCCACGGCACTGATCACTCGCGTGATCTCCTCCGCGTACGGCCGGGACGCGGCGACCCGCGCCCTGGCCTTGGCGATCCGCGAGGCGGCGATGAGCTCCATCGCCTTGGTGATCTTCTTGGTGGACTGGACCGTCTTGATCCGCCGCCGATATTCGCGAAGCTGGCCCGCCATGGGTCAGTGACCCGCGGTCTCGTCGGACGGCTTGCGGTGGTGGACGGCGATCTCCTCGCGCTCCACCGCGGACGGGTCGAGCGCCTCGGGGACCGCCTCGTTCACCAGCTGCTTGCCGCTCGACAGCGTGAACTGCTCCTTGAACTCGGCGATGGCCGACTCCAGGGAGGAGACGAGGTCGTCGCCGAGCTTCCCGGTGTTCACGATGGTGTCGTAGATGGCGCTGTGGGTCCGCCCGACGAAGTCGAGGAACTCGGCCTCGAAGCGGCGGATGTCCTCCACCGGCACGTCGTCCAGCTTGCCGGTGGTGCCGGCCCAGATCGACACGACCTGGCGCTCGACGGAGAACGGCTTGTTCTGGGGCTGCTTGAGCAGCTCCACCAGCCGGGCGCCGCGGGCGAGCTGGTCGCGGGAGGCCTTGTCCAGGTCGGAGCCGAACGCCGAGAAGGCCTCCAGCTCGCGGTACTGGGCGAGGTCGAGGCGCAGGCGGCCGGCGACGGACTTCATCGCCTTGACCTGCGCGCTGCCGCCCACTCGGGAGACCGAGGTACCGACGTTGATCGCCGGCCGGACGCCCTGGTTGAACAGGTCCGACTCCAGGAAGATCTGGCCGTCGGTGATCGAGATGACGTTCGTCGGGATGTAGGCCGAGATGTCGTTGGCCTTGGTCTCGATGATCGGCAGCCCGGTCAGCGACCCGCCCCCGAGCTCGTCCGAGAGCTTCGCGCAGCGCTCCAGCAGACGGGAGTGCAAGTAGAAGACGTCGCCCGGGTAGGCCTCACGGCCCGGCGGGCGGCGCAGCAGCAGCGAGATCGCGCGGTACGCCTCGGCCTGCTTGGAGAGGTCGTCGAAGACCACCAGCGAGTGCTGGCCATTGTACATCCAGTACTGCCCGATCGCCGAGCCGGTGTACGGGGCGATGTACTTGAAGCCCGCCGGCTGGTCGGCCGGGGCGGCGACGATCGTGGTGTAGGCCAGCGCGCCGGCCTCCTCGAGGGTGTTCACCACCTCGCGGATGGTCGTCTTCTTCTGGCCGATGGCCACGTAGACGCACTTGACCTGCTTCTTCGGGTCACCGCTCGCCCAGTTGTCACGCTGGTTGATGATCGCGTCGATCGCGACGGTGGTCTTCCCGGTCTGCCGGTCGCCGATGATCAGCTGACGCTGACCCCGGCCGATGGCGGTCATCGCGTCGATGGCCTTGATGCCGGTCTGCAGCGGCTCCTTGACGGGCTGGCGCTGCACCACCGACGGGGCCTGCAGCTCGAGCGCCCGGGTGCCGGCCGCGGCGATGTCACCGAGGCCGTCGATCGGGCGCCCTAGCGGGTCGACGACCCGGCCGAGGAAGCCGTCGCCCACCGGGACGGCGAGGATCTCGCCGGTCCGGCGGACCTCCTGGCCCTCCTCGATGTGCTCGGCGTCGCCGAGGATGACGCAGCCGATCTCGCCGACCTCGAGGTTGAGGGCCAGTCCCAGCACGCCGCCGGAGAACTCCAGCAGCTCGTTGGTCATGGTGTGCGGAAGGCCCTCGACCCGCGCGATCCCGTCACCGGTCACGACGACACGGCCGACCTCCTCCCGGTCACCGGAGGTGGCCTGGAAGGAGTCGACGTACTCCCGGAGGGCGTCGCGGATCTCCTCCGGCCGGATGGACAGCTCAGTCATCGCGTTGGTCCTTCATGGCTGGCGTGGATCTGGTCATCGGTCGTCTCTGCCGGTTCTGGGATCGGTCCCGGCTTCAGCTCACCCATCGCGCTCCGCGGCCTAACGGGTCAGCCCGCGGCGGGCTGCCGCGAGGCGGCGCAGGACGGTGCCGTCCACGACCTCGTCACCGACCCGTACGGCGACACCACCGAGGACAGCGGGGTCGAGATCGATCTGGAGCTGGATCTGCCGGCCGAAGAAGCGGCTGACCGCCACCTTCAGCCGCGCGATCTGGTCGTCGTCGAGCACGGTCGCGGTACGGACGACGGCGACCACCCGCCCGCGGCGGGCGGCCGCGATCCGGCTGAGCTGCTCCAGGCGCCGCTCGATGTCGCCCTGCTCGCGGTCGGCCACCGCCTGCTCGGCCAGCCGCAGGGTCACCGGGTGGGCGCGGCCGGACAGCAGCCGCGTCACCAGTCCCACCTTCGCGGACGTCGGCGCCGCCGGGTCGGTGAGGGCGAGCGAGAGCTGCGGGTTCTGGCCGAGGATCCGGCCGAACCGGAACAGCTCGTCCTCGACCTCGTCGAGGGCGTCGGCCGCCTCCGCCTCCGCCAGCGTCGCCTCGACGGCGAGCTCCTCGAGCGCGTACCTGAGGTCGACGGGACGCGACCAGCGACCGGCGACGGCCGCCGAGACGACGGCGAGCGCCCCCTGGCTGATCTGCCCGCCGAGCAGACGGGCCGCGAGGCCCGTCCGCGACTGGGGCGGCGCGCCCGGGTCGGTGAGGGCGCGCCGAACCGTCGGCTCGCCCCCGACGAGGGTGGCGACCGCGCTGAGATCGCCGGCGATCCGACGGACCTCGGGCGCGACCGTACCGGCGGTTGCGCCGATCGGCACCGCCGTCACCTGGTCGAGGACCGACCTGGCGGCGGCGAGCGACTGCCGGCTGGCTCCCTCCACCGTCAGACTCCCGGCCCGGCCGGGACGGCGTCAGGCTGCGGAGCCTCGTCGAGACCCGCGATGAAGTCGTCGACGAGCTGCCGCTGGCGGGTGTCGTTCTCCAGCTCGCGGCCGACGATCCGGGTCGCGAGCTCGAGCGCGATCTCACCGATCTCACGGCGCACGGAGGCCACGACCTGGGCACGTTCCGCGACCAGCGCCGCGTCCGCCCGCTCGCGGATCTCGGCGACCTCCTGCTGCACCTGCGTGCGCAGCTCCTCGACGATCTGCCGCCCCTGTGCCTGGGCGTCCTCGCGGATGCGAGCCGCCTCCGAGCGTGCTTCGGCGAGCTGGGAACGGTACTGCTCGAGCAGGGCCTGTGCCTCGCGCTCCGCCCGTTCGGCGCGGTTGAGACCACCTTCGATACGTTCGGCCCGCTCGGCATAGGTCTTACGGATCTGTGGGTAGATCTTCCAGAAGAAGAATCCGACGAGAAGACCGAAGGCCAGCAGGCCGACGATCAGCTCGGCGAGCGGCGGCACAAGGACGCTGTCCTCGTGTTCCGCGCCTTCTTCGGCGGCGGCTAGAACTAGATTCTGCAGCACAGGGCGCCCCGGATCAGGTGAAGACGAACGGCACGACGAAGCCGATGAGGGCGAGCGCCTCGACGACAGCGAAGCCGATCAGCATGTAACGGAAGGCCACCTGCTCGGCCTCGGGCTGGCGGGCGATGGCCTGGATACCCAGACCGAAGATGATGCCGACGCCGATGCCAGGGCCGAGGGTCGCGATGCCGTAGGCCACCGTGCCGATGTTGCCGCTGATCGCGTCATCAGCGGCGAGCAACGTGGCCGCGGAAAGAGACATCGTAGGGATCCGTCCTTCTGTGGTCGGTGCACCGGGGCTCTCCCACGGTGCGCGTGGGTCGATTCAGGTTCAGGCCCGCGCCACCGCGCCAGCGGCGGTGACCGGCGCACTTGTTTCGTGGCCGTGGATCGGGGAGTGGTCCGCCGCGTGGTCTCCGCCGCCGTGCGAGGAGATCGCGCCGCCGATGTAGGCAGCTGTGAGGACCGTGAAGATGTAGGCCTGCAGCACGTCGATCATCAGCTCGAACAGCGTGAGAGCGATCGCCATCAGGCCGGAGACCAGCCCGAACACGAACTGGGGCTTCGGCAGCAGGTAGTCGGCGCCCAACGCGAAGACCAGCAGCAGCATGTGGCCGGCGAACATGTTGGCGAACAGCCGGATGGCGAGGGTGGCGGGGCGGGCGATCATCGTCGAGACGAACTCGATCGGAGCCAGGATGACCTTCACGAACAGCGGCGCGGTCGGCGCCGGCACCAGCATGTCCTTGAAGTAGGTACCGGCCCCGTGTTCGCGGATACCGACGATGTTGAAGATGAACCAGCTCACCGCGGCCAGGATCATCGGCAGCGCGATCCGCGACGTCGTCGGGAACTGCGCGACCGGAATGACCGCCATGACGTTGGAGAGCAGGATGAAGCAGAAGAGAATTGTCAGGTACGGGGAGAACGTCCTGCCTCGCTCGCCGATGACGTTCTGAGCGATCTGGAGATCGACGAAGTCGTAGATCGACTCGCAGAAGTTCTGGAGCCCGCGCGGCACCAGCGTCGCCTTGCGGAACCCCAGCCAGAGGAAGCCGCCGACGAACAGCGCGACGAACAGAGTCAGCGCGGACCACTTGTTGAAGTAGAAGTCGATCGGGCCCAGGTCGAACTCGAACCAGCTCTTCGGCTTGAAGACATCGGGAGTCGGCCCGTGGAAGCCGTCATCGGCCGCCAAGAGCACCGATCCGCTCGGCACTTCCGATACCTCCAAGATCATTTATGCTGACAAAGTTCGCGATCCCCCCGGGGTCGGATCGACCTCACCCTATACGGGATGGGCCGCCGCTCCGGGCAATCGAAGACACGCGGATGACCGTCGGACGCGACCCGCTCACAGCCCCGGTGGCAAGGGACACGCTGTCCCGGACCCGGCGCGTTCGACGCGGGGACGTCCTGTGTCGAAGGCATCTTCACGACGCTCTTCGACAGGGCAGATGCTATCTGCCCGGGCGCTGGAGAGCACTGGTTGCAGGACTAAGATCTCCGACAGACAGTCGAACGTTCATCTTCCGTTGGGTTTTTGGACATGTTGTCACACTACGTCATCGACACACTGCCCTGAGCACCGTCAGCGGCGGGCTCCGAACCGGTAGATGACCAGATAGAGCGACGCGATGATGCCGACGATGAGCCCGATCGGGAAGAACAGGGCGTCGAAGCCGGCGAGCCGATCGATCCCCAGACCGACCAACCCCCAGAAGCCGCCGCCGGCGATGAGCGTGCCGATGACGCCCCAGGCTTCGCCCGGCGGTGGATTCGGTGACGCGGCCGAGCCCGAGCTTAGTCTTTCTTCCCTTTCACTATTGTCCTTTTTGCCCGAATCTTCGCGATCGGGCCCGTTGGTGCCGTTCGCCATCACGTTGTTCCTAATCCTGGATCACCGCTGATCCGCTGATCCCCGGCCGCCCCGAGGCTCGTCCTCACCGGTCCGGCGGCCTGTCCTCGCCGGTCCCCCGACTGGTCCGCACCGGCCGCCGGCCGATCCGCACCCGGCTCCCGGCTGGGCGCACGGCCACCGGTCATCGCGGTGGCGGCCGCCACGGTCTACGGCTGTTCGCCGGACGCCCGCGGCGGGCGCGCGGCCGCGGATGACGGATTCCCCCGGACGGGGCCGCCGGGGCGAGCGACCCGCGACGGATCGAGCGGAGCGACGCGGGACGGATCGAAGGTCGCCGGATCGTAGAACGGCACGCGCAGCCTGGTGGCGGCCCAGACCTCGGCGCCCACCCAGCACAGTGTCGCGGCCATGATCGACCAGGCGAAGCTGGGCAGGTCGATCGCCGTCGCGTCGCGCAGCGCCACCAGGACGACCCCCAGAGTGGCGACCTTCGCCGCGTAGATCCCGAGCGCGGCCGGCAGCAGCATCGTGGTGGCGCCGCGCCGGGCGACCGCGACCAGGGCGAGCTTGCCGAGCGCGAAGAACGCCGCCACCAGGCCGACCGCGAGGGCTCCGCCGGCGATTCCGGCCGCGCCCCGAATGGCGCCGGTCAGCACAAGGACCACAGCCAGCAGCACCGCCATCGTGCACAACCCGGCGCGCAGCGCCGGGCGAGCCGCGGCGATCATGCGCGCCGGGCCGCGCGCTGGCCCGTCAGAAGAAGGGCGAGCAGCGCGAGCAGCCCCACGCCGACTGTGGCGACGAGGATCGGCAGCGGCGAGTCGGAGAAGGAGGCCGCCACTCCCCCGAAGCCGACGAGCGCGGCCCAGAAGTACATCAGCAGAACCGCCCTGACGTGGGAGTTGCCAATCGAAAGAATTCGATGATGCAGGTGCATCTTGTCCGCCGCGAACGGCGAGCGCCCCGCCTTCGTCCGCCGGATGACCGCGAGCCCGAAGTCGAGCACCGGGACGGCCAGCACCGCCAGCGGGATGGCCAGCGGAATCAGCGACGGAAGCTGTTGGGAGGGTCCAGCGTAACCCCCGTACGCGACCTGACCGGTCACCGAGATCATCGAGGCGGCCGAGAGCAGCCCGATGAGCATCGAGCCGGAATCCCCCATGAACAACCGGGCTGGGTTGAAATTGTGCGGAAGGAAGCCGACACACACCCCGGCGGTGACCGCGGCGAGCAGCGCGGCCGGTGAGGCCCGGTAGAAGCCGTTGGTCACCGCGATCTGGTAGGCGAAATAGAACGTGGCACCGGCCGCGATCGCGGCGACCCCGGCGGCCAGGCCGTCCAGGCCGTCGATGAAGTTCATCGCGTTGACCAGGATGAGCGTGGCGAAGATGGACAGCGGGACGGCGGTCTCCGGCCCGAAGCTGAGTGTGGTCTCGCTGTTCCGGTCGATCGCGAAGGACCACTGCACGCCGAGCAGGACCATGACGCCGGCGGCCGCGACCTGACCGGCGAGCTTGGTCAGCGAGTCCAGCTCCCAGCGGTCGTCGGCCGCCCCCAGCAGGCAGATCAGCGTGCCGGCGACCAGGACGGCACGAGTCTCCGACCAGTCCTGGGAGACCACGGAGAGGAACGGCAGTTGATCGGCCACCTCGAGGCCCGCATAGAGCCCGGCCAGCATCGCCAGGCCACCGAGCCGCGGGGTGGGCGTCGCGTGCACGTCCCGGGCCCGGGGCCGGGCGACCGCCCCGACACGGAAGGCGATCCAGCGGGCGATCGGCGTCGTGAGGAAGGTGACCGCCGCCGCCACCGCGAAGACGAGCAGATACTCGCGCATCCCTACCTGTTCCGCCGTTTCATCCTGCGCCGTTCCGGGCTCTCATCGTGCGCCAGCCGGCGCGGTCGCCCGCCGCCACCCGCAGCCGCGAACGGGCCGTGGCCCGCGGCCGCCCGGCTATCTCGGATAGGCCGGATGGCGGTTGACCAGCACGGACACCGCGGCGGAGACGTCGGCCGCCGCGGACGGGTCACGCACCGCACGGGCGATCAGACCGGCGATCTCCTTCATTTCGCCCTCCCGCATGCCCTGCGTCGTCACCGCGGGAGTGCCCACCCGGATGCCGGAGGAGATCGCGGGCGGCTGCGGGTCGTACGGGATGGCGTTCTTGTTGAGCGTGATGCCCGCCGCGTCGCAGCGTGCCTCGGCGTCGCGGCCGGTCACGCCGAGCTCCCGCAGGTCGAGCAGGGTCAGGTGGGTGTCGGTGCCGCCCGCCACCGGCCGGACGCCCTCGGCCGCCAGCCCCTCGGCGAGGGCCTGGGCGTTCGCGATCACCTGGTGGGCGTAGATGGCGTACTCGGGGGTCGCGGCCTCCTTGAGCGCCACCGCCTTCGCCGCGACGGCGTGCATCAGCGGCCCGCCCTGGCTGAACGGGAACACCGCCTTGTCGATGCGGGCGGCCAGCTCCTCCCGGCAGAGGATCATGCCGCCGCGCGGGCCGCGCAGCACCTTGTGCGTGGTGAAGCTGACGACGTCGGCGTGCGGCACCGGGCTCGGCAGCGCGCCGCCGGCGACCAGCCCGATGAAGTGCGCCGCGTCCACCATCAGCCAGGCGCCGACCTCGTCGGCGATCGAGCGGAACGCGGCGAAGTCGATGCGGCGGGGGTAGGCCGTCGCCCCGCAAATGATCATCTTGGGCCGGTGCTGCAGGGCCAGCTCACGGACCTGGTCGTAGTCGATGAGCTCGGTGTCCTCCCGGACCCCGTAGGCCACGACGTCGAACCACCGCCCGGAGAAGTTGACCCGGCTGCCGTGCGTCAGGTGCCCGCCGTGCGGCAGCGACATCGCCAGGACGGTGTCCCCCGGTGTGAGCAGGGCGGCGTAGACGGCGAAGTTCGCCTGCGTGCCGGAGTGCGGCTGCAGGTTCGCGTGCTCGGCGCCGAACAGCTCCCGGGCCCGCGCGATGCCGATCTCCTCGGCGCGGTCGACCACCTGGCACCCGCCGTAGTAGCGGCGCCCCGGGTAGCCCTCGGCGTACTTGTTCGACAGCGTGGAGCCGAGCGCCGCGAGCACCGCCGGCGAGGTGAAGTTCTCGCTCGCGATGAGCTGGAGGCCGCCGCGCAGCCGCTCCAACTCGTCGACCACGACGGCGGCGATGTCCGGATCGGTGGCCCGCAGCTGGTCGAAGTCCGGGCCCCAGAACGGAGTACTCACGATGACCCACCTCCCGCCGGCTCGATGCCCAGGATATGACCGGCCGCCCCGGGCCCGCGCGTCGCCCGCCGGGTCAGCCGCCGGCTCGCGCGGGGCCCAGCCGGCGGCCAGCCCGGGACGGCGGCCGGCCCGCGCAGGTCAGCGGGCGGCGCACAGCGGTCCGCGCGCCGGTCAGCGGGCGGCCGGTTCCCGCACGAGGGGCAGCACCGAGCGCAGCGCCGCGAGGTCGACCGCCCCCTCACGGACCACAGTGGGAACCGGCCCCGTGCAGTCCACGATCGTCGACGCGGTGCCCACCGGGGTGGTCCCGCCGTCCAGGTAGACCGCTGCGGCACCGCCGAGCTGCGCCACCGCGTCGATCGCGCTCGTCGCCGGCGGACGTCCGCTGATGTTGGCGCTGGAGACGGCCATCGGCCCCGTGCGCCCGAGCAGCTCGATGGCCACCGGGTGCAGCGGCATGCGGACGGCGACTGTCCCCCGGGCGTCGCCGAGATCCCAGCGCAGGGACGGTGCGTGGTTGACGACCAGCGTCAGCCCACCGGGCCAGAACGCCCGGACGAGATCCCGGATGTGCCCCGTGACCTGCTCGGCCAGGCCGTCGAGGGTCCGCCACGAGCCGACCAGCACGGGCACCGGCATGTTCCGCCCGCGCCCCTTCGCCGCGAGCAGCGCGGTGACGGCGTCCCGGTTGAACGCGTCGGCGCCGATCCCGTAGAGGGTGTCGGTCGGCAGCACGACGAGCTTGCCGCGGCCCACCGCGTCGGTGGCGGCGTCCAGCCCGGCCTTGCGCTGCCCCTCGTCGGAGCAGTCGAAAACCTGCATCACACGTCCTCTCCGGCGCTGCGCGGCGGGCGCGGCCCCGGCGGGTTCCAGCGGGCGGTGACGAACCGGTCCCGCCCAGCGAGATCGGGATGATCCACGATTTCGGACCACGAACCAGCCCACCAGCCCTCGCCGGCGAGCAGCGCGGGCACCGTCTGGCCATGTCCGTCCGCGTGTTCCATGACCAGTAAACCGCCTGGCCGCAAGAGTCCCCCGGCGGCGGCCACGACCGCGCGCGGCCCGTCCAGGCCGTCGGGCCCGCCCCACAGGGCCGCCGGCGGGTCGTGCCGGCCGACCTCGGGCTCGACCCTCGGCCGTTCATGATCGGGCAGATACGGCGGGTTGCTGATGACGACGTCGACCCGTCCCGCGAGGTCCGTCAGGACCGTGCCGACCGGCGCGACCGGCCTGCCCGCGTCTGTTGGCGACCGTGGGATGCCGACGTCGGCCTGGTGCACCCGCACCGGCAGGCCCGTGCGCTCGACGTTGCGGCGCAGCCAGCCGAGCGCCGCCGGCTCCAGCTCCACCGCGTGCACCTCGGCGTTCGGCACCTCATCGGCCACCGACAGGGCGATCGCCCCCGAACCCGCACAAAGATCAACACAGATTGGACGTCCAGCCACGACCGCGTCGGGCGATCGCAGGGCCGCGATCGCCCACTCGGCCACCCACTCGGTCTCCGGGCGGGGGATGAACACCCCGGGCCCGACGGCGATGTCCAGGTGGCGGAAGCCGGCAAGGCCGGTCAGGTGCTGCAGTGGGACCCGGCTCGCCCGCCGCTCCACCAGCGCGCGCAGCTCGCCGGCCGCGGCCGGTTCGACCCGGGTGACCAGCACGAGCCGGCCGCGCGACACCCCGAGCACGTGCGCCGCCAGCTGCTCGGCGTCGCCGCGGGGGCTGGCGACACCGGCCGCGGCCAGCCGGGCCGTCGCGGCGGCGAGCTCGACGGCGAGCGTGGCGTCCGCGTGGTCGGCCCGCGTCGTGGACGCGGCCGGGCCTGTCACGGCGTGGCCGCCATCCGGGATTCCAGGTCCGCCTCGGTCAGGGCCTCGATCACGGCGTCGAGGTCGCCGTCCAGCACGGCCTCCAGGTTGTGCGCCTTGTAGCCGATGCGGTGGTCGCTGATCCGGTTCTCGGGGAAGTTGTAGGTGCGGACCTTCTCCGAGCGGTCGACCGTGCGCACCTGGCTCGCCCGCGCCGCCGCCGCCGCCGTCTCGGCCTTCTCCCGCGCCGCGGCGAGCAGCCGGGCCCGCAGGATGCGCATCGCCGACTCCTTGTTCTGGAGCTGGCTCTTCTCGTTCTGGCAGGAGACGACCACCCCGGTGGGCAGGTGCGTGATGCGCACCGCCGAGTCGGTGGTGTTGACGCTCTGGCCGCCCGGCCCGGACGAGCGGAACACGTCGATCCGCAGGTCGTTCGGGTCGACTTCGATGTCGACGTCGGCCGCCTCGGGCAGCACCAGCACCCCGGCCGCGGAGGTGTGGATCCGCCCCGCCGACTCGGTCACCGGCACCCGCTGCACCCGGTGCACACCGCCCTCGAACCGCAGCCGGCCGAAGACCCCCTGGCCGGGGGCCGCCGTCCCGCGGGACTTGACGGCCACACTGACGTCCCGGTAGCCGCCCAGGTCGCTGGGGTTCGCGTCCAGGATCTGGGTGCGCCACCCGCGCCGCTCGGCGTAGCGCAGGTACATGCGCAGCAGGTCGCCCGCGAACAGCGCGGACTCCTCACCGCCCGCGCCCGCCTTGACCTCGAGGATGGCGTCCCGGCTGTCGTCGGGGTCGACGGGCACCAGGTAGGCCCGCAGGCGGGCGGCGAGATCGGCCTGGCTCGCCTCTAGGGCCACGACCTCGTCGCGGAAAGACGGGTCCTGCTCGGCGAACTCGCGGGCGGTCTCCAGGTCACCCTCGACGCGCTCCAGCCGCTGCGCGAGGTCGACGGGGGTGGCGAGCTCGGCGTACCGGCGCGTCAGCTCCCGGGCCCGCGCCGGATCGTTGTGGATGTCCGGATCCGCGAGCCGCTTCTCGATGTCGGCGTGCTCGGCGATCATGCCAACGAGCGGGGAGGTCATCAGGGGTTCCTTCAGGTCGTCGGGACGCGAACGGCGCCCGCCCGGGGATCCGGGACGGGCGCCGAGGACGACCTACTTCGCGCCGCCGACCTTCTGGCCCGGCTGCCGGCGACCGAAGCGCCGCTCGAACTTCTCGACCCGGCCACCGACGTCGAGGATCTTCTGCTTGCCGGTGTAGAACGGGTGGCACTGCGAGCAGACCTCGGCGCTGATGGCGCCGTTCTCCTTGGTCGACCGCGTGGTGAACGTGCTGCCGCACGTACAGGTCACCGTGGTCTCGTGGTACTGCGGGTGAATATCAGCCTTCATGATCCCTCTTCCGATGTGGCCGCCGGGTCGCCGCCGCGGGAGCGGACGGCGTGAACCGGAGCCGGTTGTCGCCAGTGTGCCAGACCCGGCGCCCCGGGCCGGACCAGCCAGCCGCCGACGACAACGCCGCCGCCGGGCCCTGATGTTCCCGGGCCCGGCCGGGGGCTGCCGCCGGGCGGCGGTCAGTCCTGGGGCGGTGCCGTCTTCGCGATCTGCATCAGGAACTCGTAGTTCGTCCTGGTCTGCTTCAGCCGGTCGAGCAGGAGGTCGAGAGCCTGCTGCGGCTCCCGGGTATGCAGGACCCGCCGGAGCTTGTGCATGATCGCAAGCTCGTCGGGGGCCAGCAGGATGTCCTCCTTGCGGGTGCCGGAGGCGTCGACGTCCACCGCCGGGAAGACCCGCTTGTCGGCGATCTTCCGGTCCAGCTTGAGCTCGGCGTTGCCGGTGCCCTTGAACTCCTCGAAGATCACCGTGTCCATCGTCGAACCGGTCTCGACCAGCGCGGTCGCGATGATCGTCAGGGAGCCGCCGTTCTCGATGTTGCGCGCCGCGCCGAGGAACCGCTTCGGCGGGTAGAGCGCCGTCGAGTCGACACCACCGGACAGAATGCGCCCCGACGCCGGTGCCGCGAGGTTGTAGGCGCGACCCAGCCGGGTGATCGAGTCGAGCAGCACGACCACGTCGTGGCCGAGCTCGACGAGCCGCTTGGCCCGCTCGATGGACAGCTCGGCGACGTTGGTGTGGTCGGCCGGCGGGCGGTCGAAGGTCGAGGCGACGACCTCGCCCTTCACCGACCGCTGCATGTCGGTGACCTCCTCGGGCCGCTCGTCGACGAGGACGACCATGAGGTGGCATTCCGGGTTGTTCGTGGTGATCGCGTTCGCGATGGACTGGAGCACCATCGTCTTGCCGGCCTTCGGCGGGCTCACGATGAGCGCGCGCTGGCCCTTGCCGATCGGCATCACCAGGTCGATGACCCGCGTGGTCATCATGTGCGGCTCGGTCTCCAGCCGCAGGCGGTCCTGCGGGTAGAGCGGGGTGAGCTTGTGGAACTCCGGCCGGCCGCGGGCCTCCTCCGGCTCCATCCCGTTGATCGTGTCCAGCCGGACCAGCGCGTTGTACTTGTCGCGGCGCTGCTCGCCCTCCTGCGGCGCGCGCACCACCCCGGTGATCGCGTCGCCGCGGCGCAGGCCGTTGCGACGGACCTGGGCGAGGCTCACGTACACGTCCGTCGGGCCGGTCAGGTAGCCGCTCGTGCGGACGAAGGCGTAGTTGTCCAGCACGTCGAGGATGCCGGCCACCGGCACGAGGACGTCGTCCTCGCGCACCGTCGGCTCGGCGGTCTCGGCCGTGCCGCCCTGCCCGCCGCGGCCACGGTTGCGGCCGCGCTCCCGGAACCGGCCGCGGCGCCGGCCGCCGAACTCGTCGTCGTCCTGGACGCCGCCCTGGGGTGCACGGTCGCCCGGCTGGGTGCGCTCGACCGTCCTGGACCGGTCTGAACCGGCACGGTCGCCGCGGTCGCTGCGGTCGGCACGTTCGCTGCGATCGGCACGGTCGTTCCGGTCGCGGTCGCCGGCCGGCTGTGAGCGGCCCTGGCGGTCGCTGGAACGGTCCCGGTCGCTGGAACGGTCCCGGTCGCCGGAGCGGTCCCGGTCGCCGGAGCGGTCCCGGTCGCCGGAGCGGTCCCGGTCACCGGAGCGGTCCCGGTCACCGGAGCGGTCCCGGTCACCCGAGCGGTCCCGGTCACCGCCGGAGCGATCCCGGTCACCCGAGCGCTCGCGGCGGTCGTCACGACCGCGCGTGGGGGTCTCGGAGCCGTTCGTCCCGGCGCGGACGGAGACGGGCGCCGCGGCGGGCGCGGTCACCGCCGGGCCGTCCGCGGCAGCCGCGGCGGCCTGCGGGCGGGCGGTGTCGTCGGACGACTCCGCACCCCCCGGACCGGTCGGCAGTGTCTGCTGCTCGCCCGCGGGGCTCGTGACGCCACGAGAGGCGCCCCGCCGCCCGCGCACACGGGTCGGGGCCGACGCCGTCTCTGCCGCGGAGCCGGAAACGGAGCCGCCCGTGGTCGCCTCGGCGCCGCTGGAACCGCTCGTCTCCTGGACGGGAGCGACCGAGCCGGCCGCCGCCCGGGGCGCGGAGCTCACCGCGTCCGCGGCGGGAGCCGCCGCGGGCGGAGCGCCCTGCGCGACCGGGGCCACGGAGGCCGGCGCGGACGCGGGCTGGGAGGTCGGCGACGAGGCCGCCGGCACCGATCTGGAGGCCACCTCACCGTTCTGGACGTTCTGGATCGCCGCGATCAGCTGGCCCTTGCGGAGCCTGCCGACCCCGGGGATGCCCATCTGGGAAGCCATGGCCTGCAGCTCGGGCAGGAGCATCGCGGACAGACCGGTACCGGAACGCCGGCGCCGGGGGGCGGAGGACGCGTCAGGCCCGTCCGCGGGGACGTCGACCGACGCGGGCCGGACGGCGTGGTTGCCGTTCGACCGAGTCGTGACGACGGTGTCTACGGACGTCGCGCCGGCCGCGGCGGAACTGTCGACGGGCGAGGCAGGCGCCGCAGACTCACGTGCGCTGTCGGGCAGCACGTCGGTGGTGTCGCTCAAGGTTTTCCTTCCTGGAAGGAACCGGCTTCTCGGGCCGGGCGTAGCGTGTGAACTTTCTTCGCCTGCGCACATGCCGGATGAAGGAGATGTAGCGCCATTCGGACGGCGAGCAACGCGCCCTGAAAGGCGCTGACGGCCGACAGCCGCGAGCGAACCCGATTTCCCGCCGACGGGTGCCGGTACGCCAGCCGAGGCAACGGCGACGAGGTCTGAAGCACCGGGATCCCTGACCAGGACCGGCCACCGTGCGAGGCCAACCGCTGCGGTGAGGCTCCACTGCAGCAAGGCCACCACCGCGTACCAGATCAGGCTGGCGGGGCGAGCACGCGCCGCGGCGCAGCGGGTGCAGTCATCAGACTATCCAGACGGAGACACCTCGGCAACAACCTAGAGACCTCTGGACTTCCCGATGACACCACGAGGGACTCCCTGATGACAGCCTGGAGCCCTCCGCGGGGGTCCGTGCGACCCCTGAACCAGCATCCAGGAACGCAGCGGAGTACCATAATCACTCCGAGGAGTCGACCGCCTCGACTCGAACACCCTCGGTGTCGACAGCCAGCGGGACGACCGAGAAGCCCGGGGCGGCAACGCCGATCGCCGCCGCGGCCTGTCCGCCACCGACCCCGAGCGCCACCACGGACGGCCCGGAACCCGACAGCGCGGCCGGTATGCCGGCGGCGCGCAGCCGCCCGACCAGATCCGCGGAGGCGGGCATGGCGGGAAGGCGGTACGGCTGGTGCATCCGGTCCTCGGTCGCGGTCAGCAGCAGCCGCGAGCGTTCCTCGCCGGCGCCGGCCGCCGGTTCCGCGCCGGACAGCGCGAGCGCGAGCAGCGCCGCGCGGCCGATGTTCACCGCGGCGTCGGCATGCGGGACCTGCTTCGGGAGAGCGCCCCGGGCCTGCTCGGTCGACTGGCGTCGCGATGGGACGAACACCACGGGCCGTAGCTCGCCGAGCGGTGCCACACGGAGGGACCGCGGCACATCGCCCTCGTACCAGGCAACGGTGAGGCCACCGAGCAGGGCCGCCGCGACGTTGTCCGGATGCCCTTCGATCGCGCTGGCCACCCGCAGCCGCCCGGCCGCACCGAGCGGCCCGCCGGCGAGGGCGTCGGCGGCTGTGACTCCGGCCACAATCGCCGCGGCGGACGAACCGAGACCCCGCCCGTGCGGGATCCGGTTCACGCAGCGCAGCGCGAGCCCGGGTTGCGCCCACTCCAGCTCGTCGAAGGTGGCGCGGATCGCCCGGACCACCAGATGCGCCTCGTCCGCGGGGACAGCGTCCGGGCCGACCACGTCGATGGAGAGCCCGGACGGCGTCAGCCGCACGGACACCTCGTCGTACAGCCCGAGTGCCAGGCCCAGCGCGTCGAAGCCCGGACCCAGGTTGGCGCTCGTGGCCGGGACCCGCAGGCGGACCGCGCCCGGCGGGCGGCCTCCACCCGGCCCGGTGGTGCTCACCGTCACGCTCGCCGACGCACTGACGATCGTGCTCACCCGTGTGCTGACGGAGACATTCGCCGACGCGCTGGCCGTACCGCTTCCCGAGGCGCTGCCGGCGGCACCGGCGGCGAGGCCGTCGGCGGTCGTCACGACCGCTGCAGGCCGAGGGCCCTGGCGGCGCCGGCCACGGTCGGCGGGATGGTCTCGGGCTTCGCCGCGCCGCTGATGGCCCAGTCCGGGTCCTTCAGCCCGTTGCCGGTGACGGTGCAGACGACCCGCTGGCCCGGGCTCAGCCGGCCGTCGGCGTACGTGGCGAGCAGCCCGGCGACGCTGGCGGCACTGGACGGCTCGACGAAGACGCCCTCGCGGCGCGCCAGCAGCCGGTAGGCGGCCAGGATCTGCCGGTCGTTGACCGCGTCGATCAGACCGCCGGAGGCGTCCCGCGCGTCGGTCGCGAAATCCCAGGAGGCCGGGTTGCCGATGCGGATGGCCGTGGCGATGGTCTGCGGCGAGGTCACCACCTCGCCCCGCACGATCGGCGCCGCGCCCGCCGCCTGGAACCCGAACATCCGCGGCCGGCCGGACCGGATCCGGGTGTCCTCCTCGACGTAGCCGCGCCAGTAGGCGGTGATGTTACCCGCGTTCCCAACCGGCAGGCAGTGCACGTCGGGCGCGTGGCCGAGCGCCTCGACGATCTCGAAGGCGGCGGTCTTCTGCCCCTCCAGGCGGTGCGGGTTGACCGAGTTCACCAGCGTGACCGGGAACGTGTCGGCCAGCTCGCGGGCGACTCGGAGGCAGTCGTCGAACGACCCCTCCACCTGGAGCAGGCGCGCGCCGTGCACCAGGGCCTGCGCGAGCTTGCCGAGGGCGATCTTGCCGCTGGGAACCAGCACCGCGCAGGTCAGCCCGGCGCGGGCGGCGTACGCCGCGGCCGAGGCCGAGGTATTGCCGGTGGACGCGCAGATGACGGCCTGGGAGCCCTCTCCCACCGCCCGGCTGATCGCGACCGTCATGCCGCGGTCCTTGAACGAGCCGGTGGGGTTGGCACCTTCGACCTTGAGATGAACATCACATCCGGTCAGCTCGGACAGATGGTCCGCGTGCAGCAGCGGGGTGCCGCCCTCCCGCAGGGTGATCACCGGTGTGTCGGCGGTGACGGGCAGCCGGTCCCGGTACTCCTCGATGATCCCCCGCCAGGCCCGCGACGCGCGCTCGGGGGCACTGCTGCCGGCCGGGTCGCTCGAAACCGGCATCGACGACATCGTGGTCATGACTCAACTCCCTCGACCCGTACCACGCCCGACACCGCACGCACCCCGTCGAGAACCCGCAGGTCCTCGACGGTCGTGGACAGCGCCGCATCCGCGGCCGGATGGGTGACCAGGACGAGGCTGGCGTCGTCGCCGCGGCCGTCCTGACGGACGCTTCTGATGGACACATCGTGCCGGGCGAACGCGCCGGCCACCGCGGCGAGTACCCCGGCCTTGTCCGTGACGTCCAGCTGCACGTGGTAGCTCGTGATCGTGGGGCCCATCGGCAGGATCGGCAGGGCCGCGTAGGCGGACTCACCCGGCCCCTGCCGGCCCGCGACCCGGTTGCGGGCCACCGCGACCACGTCACCGAGAACGGCCGAGGCGGTCGGCGCGCCGCCGGCACCACGACCGTAGAACATGAGCTGCCCGGCGGCCTCGGCCTCGACGAAGACCGCGTTGAACGCCTCGCGCACCCCGGCCAGCGGATGCGAGCGCGGGATCATCGCCGGATGGACCCGCACGCTCACGCCGGGCCGGTCACCGGCACGCTCGGCGATGGCCAGCGCCTTGATCGTGCACCCGAGCTCGCGGGCACTGGCGATGTCGGCGGCGGTGACCGCGCCGATCCCCTCCCGGTAGACGTCATCGATCGTCACCCGGGTGTGGAAGGCGAGCTGGGCGATGATCGCCGCCTTGGCCGCCGCGTCGAACCCGTCGATGTCGGCGGAGGGGTCGGCCTCGGCGTACCCGAGCTCACCGGCCTCGGCCAACGCCTCGGCGAACGAGGCCCCGGTCTCGTCCATGCGGGTCAGGATGTAGTTCGTCGTCCCGTTCACGATGCCGAGGACGCGGCGGATCCGATCCCCGGCGAGGCTCTCGCGCAGCGGGCGCAGCAACGGGATCGCGCCCGCCACCGCCGCCTCGTAGTACAGGTCGACGCCGGCGGCCGCCGCGGCGTCGTGCAGCGTGGAGCCGTGGCTGGCCAGCAGGGCCTTGTTCGCACTGACCACCGACTTGCCCGACCGCAGCGCCGACAGCAGCCAGCTCCGCACCGGCTCGATCCCGCCGACGACCTCGATCACGATGTCGACGTCGTCGCGGGCGACCAGCGCGCCCGCGTCGGTGGTGAGCAGCTCCCGATCCACCGCTGCGGAGCGGATCCGGTCGGGATCGCGGACCGCGATCCCGACGATCTCCAGCGGCGCTCCCACCCGGGCGCCCAGATCCTCGGTGTGCGTGCCCAGCAGCCGCACCACCTCGGTTCCGACGACCCCGCAGCCGAGCATCGCGATCCTCATCGGGCGCCCGAAACCGCGCCCGCCGTCGATCGTCATTCGCCTCTCACATCCGTTCCGGCGCGCTGACGCCCAGCAGCCGAAGGCCGTTCGCCAGGACGGTCCGGGTGGCCTCGGCCAGCAGCAGTCGAGCCGCGGTGATCGCCGTGGGCTCCTCGTCGCCCTGCGGAAGCACGCGACAGGAGTCGTAGAAGCGGTGGTACGTCCCGGCCAACTCCTCCAGGTACCTCGCGATGCGGTGCGGCGCGCGCAGCTCCGCCGCCGACGCGACCACCCGCGGCAGCTCGCCGAGCGCGCCCAGCAGGTCGACCTCGCGTGGGTGGGTCAGCAGCGACACGTCGACCCCGTCGACGTCGAACGCGGGATCCGCGGAGGTCGCCAGACCCAGGGCGGCGGCGTTCCGGATGAGCGAACTGATCCGGGCGTGGGCGTACTGGACATAGAACACCGGGTTGTCGTTCGTCTGCCGCGCGATCGCGTCCAGGTCGAGGTCGAGAGCGGAGTCCATCGACGCGCGCACCAGCGAGTAGCGGGCCGCGTCGACCCCCACCGCGTCGACAAGGTCGTGCAGGGTCAGGAAGTTACCTGCCCGCTTGGACATCTTCACCGCCACACCGCCCCGCGACAGCGTCACCATCTGGCCGATGAGCACGTCGAGGTTGTGGTCGGGGTCGTCGCCGAAACAGGCCGAGATCGCCTTCAGCCGGCCGATGTAGCCGTGGTGGTCGGCTCCGAGCAGGTAGCAGAGCCGGTCGAAGCCACGGCGCCGCTTGTCGCGGTAGTAGGCCGCGTCGGCGCAGAAGTAGGTGGGCTGACCGTCTCTCTTGATCAGCGCGCGGTCCTTGTCGTCGCCGAAGTCGGTGGTGCGCAGCCAGACCGCGCCGTCCGCCTCGTAGACGTGGCCCTGGGTGCGCAGCTCGTCGATCGCGGCGGTGAGCTCCCCCGCCTCGTGCAGGCTGCGCTCGGACTTCCACAGGTCGTACTCGACCCCGAACCCCGAAAGCGTCGCGCGGATCTCGGCGAGCATCAGCTCCACACCGTCGCGGGCGCAGACCGCGAGCGCCTTGTCCTGCTCGGCGCCGCCGTCCTGCTCGCCGCCGGAGGCGGCAAGGAGCTGCTCCAGAGCCGGGTTCGCCGCCAGGACCTTCGCGGCGATCTCGGCGACGTAGGCGCCCTGGTAGCCGTCGGCGGGAGCCGGTTGGCCGCGCAGCGCGGCCAGCACCGACGCGCCGAACCGCTCGACCTGCACACCGGCGTCATTGACGTAGTACTCGGTGCCGACCTCGTAGCCCGCCGCGGCGAACACCCGGGAAAGTGCGTCGCCCACCGCCGCCCAGCGCGCGGACGCCAGTGTCACCGGGCCGGTCGGGTTCGCGCTGACGAACTCGAGGTTCACCCGAACGCCCTGGGACACCGCGGCGCGGCCGTAGGACTCGCCGTCCCGGACGATCCGGCGGGCGATGCCGCCCAGAGCCGCACCGGCCAGCCGGATGTTCAGGAAGCCCGGGCCGGCGACCTCCACCTCCGCCACACCCGCCTCGGCCCGCAGGCGGGCGGCGAGCAACTCGGCCACCTCCCGGGGCCGGCGGCGCGCCGCCTTCGCGAGCTGCAGGGCGACCGGAGACGCGTAGTCTCCGTGCTCGGGCTGCCTCGGTCGCTCGACGGTGACCGAGTCGGGCACGGCCACTTCCAGGTCGCCGTTCGCGACGGCAGCCCGAACGGCCGCGACGATGGTGTCGGCGAGCTCGGCGGGGGTCATGTCGCGATGCTATCGGCGCGCGGCGTCCGACCGGTTCCCCCGCGTACCAACCATCCAGCGGTCATCGGCCCGCCCACCGATGGGACGGCCCAGGTCGCGCGCCCCGAACGACCCGAAAGCCCCGGCTGCCGGCGCTCCCGGAATGCCACGAGGGGACACCTCGCACGAACTCCCGCGCGCCGGACACGCCCCGCCCGGCGCACCCGCGGCGGACCGGACTCAGACCGGCTGACCCGCGGCGAGCCTGCTGACCACCCCGATGAGCATGTCCGGGTCGAACGGCTTGGTCAGGTAGTAGTCGACACCCAGCCGGGCACCACGCTTGATGTCCGCCTCCTGGGCGCGCGCGGTCAGCATGATCACCTTGATGTCGGCGGTCACGGGATCGTCGCGCAGCCGCGCCGCGACGTCCCAGCCGTTCACCCTCGGCATCATGATGTCGAGGGTGATCACATGCGGCGCGATCTCATGGACGCGCTCGAGACAGTCCGCGCCGTCGACCGCGGTGTGCACCTCGAAGCCTTCCAGTTCGAGGTTGACGACCACGAGCTGACGGATCACGGCGTCGTCGTCGACGACGAGCACCCGGGGGGCGGTGAAGTACACGGCCGAAGCTTACGGGCACGGCGTTGGACAGTCTGCCGATCCCACCTGGTACGGTATGCCTGCTTGCCCTGGAGCCCCCGTAGCTCAGGGGATAGAGCACCGCCCTCCGGAGGCGGGTGCGCAGGTTCGAATCCTGCCGGGGGCACACGACTTGGGGTGTGGTGTGCTCAGGCTTTTGGCCTGAGCCTTGGCGTCGTGTCATGTTGGTCGGGGGGCGGTGCCCCCCGGGCCCCCCTTCGGCGGGTGGCTTCTCGGCTTGTGGTGGTTGGCCCCGTTCGGGTTGGCTGGATGGGCCCGACTCGACTTGCGGCGGTTAGCCCGCTTCGGCTGACTGGATGGGTTCGACTGGCTTGTGGTGGTTGGCCCCGGTTCGGGTTGGCTGGATGGGCCTGGCTTACTTTGGTTGGTCCTGGTGGGCCGGCGGGGTGGTCGGCTTGCTTTCCTGTTCGGCCGGGTTGTCGGGGTGTTGCACCTTCTGGCGGATGGCGGCGCCGGCGTTGTCGGCAGGCTGTTGGGCGGATCGGCTTCTTTCCTCAGGTGCGGATCGCGACTGATGGCGGAGAGCCGTATGTGTGGTACCTCACTATCCTCGCCGACCTTTCCGGATGGTCGCGCCCGTCCCGATCTCCACCGCGCGGCGCTCGGCCGCGGAGCGCCCTCGAAGCGAGTTGTCTGAGCCACTCCACGCGCCGCTCACGCAACACGCTTCGGAGCGGCCCCCACCCGGCTCGCCGCGATCCGGGTCGCGTCAGAGGCCTCCGATTGTCACGTAGGCGGTGGTGACTATCGCTGCTGCTACGAGCGCGGCGGCTACGGTCTGTGCGGGGGTGTGGCCGTCCAGCTCGTCGTGGTCGTCCGCGGTGCCCGCCGCGTGGGCCTCTGCCAGCCGTGCCTTCCTTGTCTGGACGCGCGCCCAGGCGATGACGGGCACCGCCGCCCAGGTGAAGGCGAGCACCGGGCCGTACACGAACGTGACGACGGTGGCGCAGCTCGCCGCGGCCGCGACATGACCGCTGATTTTCCAGAACCGCGTGATGGCGGTGAGGATGAGCGCTTCGGTGATCATCGCGGCGTACACGGTGACGATGTCCTTCGGTGCGTCCGTCGCACGGAGCAGCACATAGCCGACAGCGACCGACGCGCAGCCGAACAGCATCGGCTGCATCCGTTTGCTGCGCTCCGGCACATGGTGGTCGGACCAGCGGCGCTGGCGGACGCCGAAAAAAACGAAACTCATCGGGACGACCGTGCCGAACAGGACGGCGATGACTCCCGAGAGAACGCCGTGCCCGAGATCTCGCGCGTCGTGCTGTGCGACCACCGCCAGCAGCGCGGTGACGAGCACGGTGGGCGCGGCGACCTCGGTGATGCCGAAGGCGAACCGCGTCGCGGGCGTCCGCTCCCCCGAGTTCACCCGCCTGCCCCGGCCGCCCGTGTCCACGGCCGTGCCTGTGGTCGTATCAGCGGACGGGTCCGGCGTCGTTTCTCCGGTCGTGTTCCGGTTCTTCTTTCCGTTATTTCCTCTGGTCGGGCTGCTTGTCGTTGTCGTCGTCACGGGATACCTGTCTGAGTCGGTACTTTTCGACGCGGGACGGATTGCGGCAAGATCGCCGGCGGCCAGGCGACCGGGGGAAGGACAGCCAGACACGGATGGACGGCTCGAACTGTCGATACCGCTCTCCGAACCGGTCGCGCCGGCCGATTCGATGCTAGACGAGTGGCGGCGAGGCACGGGGCAGCTGAGGAGCGCGGGCCGACAGCCCCGGGTCAGAGTGGCGGATCAAGGCCGGCGGGCCCGGACGTCGAATTCGAACAGGGCCTTGTTTGAGTTCCGCTTGCGAATAACCTCCACCTCGACGTCGGCGTAGCCGAGCTCGTGCAGCATCAACGCATACCAGTCCTGAGCAGGGACACCGTGGCCGTAGAACGTCGAGTTCCCCACGATGTAGGAAACCTGCCCGCCGCGTTTCACCAGTGGTGTGACGGCCTGGAAGTGCAGCCACATGTCGTGGTGGTATTTTCGCACATAGGTCGCCAGCAGCGGCCCGTTCCGGTCGCCGTCGGCCGCGATCCGCGCGCAGACGGCCTCCAGCGCGTCGTCGACCGGGGTGGGCGTGGCCGGCGTCCAGGAGCGCAGGTTGGACGTGGCGCTCCCCCAGGTGCCGCCGATCGCGCGCCAGTCCAGCTCACCGGCGTCGCCGGCGCGGTCGAGGTAGCGCAGCCAGTACATGTACGGCCGGAGCTCGCGGATGTAGGACATCCGGTTCACGTAGGGCGGGCTGGTCAGCACGAGATCGGTTTCGCGCAGGTCCGGCACGACGGAGCGCGAGTCGCCCTCGTGGACGGCGGCGGAGCCCGGCAGCTCGACCCGGGCGGATTCGATCAGGGCTGCCGCCTCGGTGCCGAACAGCGCGATGGTGGCCGCGGCCGCGGCCGGGTCGAAGGAGCCGGGCCGGGTCTCGCCGGCGGCGGCCTTGAACGACATGGACTGATGATTGAAGGCCGCGTTGCTGACGGAGATCAGTACCCGGCACAGTGCGATCTGCAGGAGATCACCCGCCGGTCCTGAATATGCGTCGAGCGCCGCCCTGAGTGCGCGCAGCGCGTGCAGCGCCCCGGGGCTCCACCATTTCTCGATCCGGAAGATGTTCGGCTGCCACAACTCGGTGTCACGGCCCATGCGGGCGGCGGCGTCCCCGGCATCGGCGGCCGCGGTGGCCGCGTCCGCAAGGGTCTGCCGCGGGTATTGGCGGACCTTGGCCCGCCCCAACCAGACGAGGAAGGGATTGAGATCGGCGCTCTGGCCGTGATGGCCGAGCTCGGCCGCGGCGAGCGGGGTCGTCCCCGTTCCGGAGAACGGGTCGGTGATGACCGAGCCGGCGGGCAGGTGGGAGATACGCCCCCGTACGAGCCGGACTCCGTAGGCGGGCGTGAGCCGCAGCCAGCCATGCCGCCCTACGCCCCGGTTAGCCCGGAATGTCATGTGCTCGTTGCGCGCGTGGGACGTCCGGTCGGCTGTCGTACTCACGTGGCCTCCAGGAGAGGGCCGGCGGCGTGGGGAGAGCCCCGGCTCGGGGCTCCGCAGTATGCGCGAGGGGGCCCGGGACGCTTGCGCGGGGGCACGAACGGTCTGGGGCCGATCTGGCCTGGTCGCTGTCCTGTGCGCGACACCCAAACGATCACCATGCCGCAATGGCATAGCACGATCGGGTGATTTCGGTGGTGCCTTGCCACCTCCGGTGCGTAGTTCCCAAAAGCCCTTCAGAAAGCGACGGACCCTGACGAGGGCCGTCGCGGAGAGGTGTGTCTGGATGCGGCACGCGCTGGTCCTCGGCGGCGGAGGCGTGGCCGGCATCGCCTGGGAGATCGGCCTGTTGGTCGGTCTCGCCGAGGCGGGCGTCGACGTCACCGACGCCGATCTCGTCGTCGGCACCTCGGCGGGCTCCGCCGTGGGGACGATGATCAGCAGTGGCGCGGACCTCGACCTGCTGTACTCCCGGCAGATCGCTCCCGCCGACCCGACCGCCGAACCGACGGTGAATTTCGATTACGGCGAGCTCATGTCAACCCTGGCCCAGGTCACCGCGGGCTCGCGTGGCGCACGCGACGCCCGCGCCCGGATCGGCGCCTACGCGCTCGCGGCCGAGGTCGCCTCGGAGGAGGACCGCTGGCAGATCATCGCCGGGCGGCTGCCCGTCCGCGAATGGCCGCGGCAGCGCCTGGTGGTGACAGCGGTGGACGCCGAAACGGGTGACTGGGTGGCCTTCGACCGCGACTCGGGCGTCCATCTGGTCGACGCGGTCGCGGCCAGTTCCGCGCTCCCCGGTGTGTTCCCGCCGGTGACCGTGGATCACCGCCGGTACGTGGACGGCGGTATGCGTTCCGTGATCAACGCCGATCTCGCGGAAGGCCACGAACGGGTACTGATCGTTGCGCCCATTCTGGGCATGGGCATACCCACCGAGGTACGGCGGCTCGAACGCGCGGGCAGCCGGGTCCTCGTCGTGGCCGCGGACGAGGCGTCGCGGGCCGCCTTCGGCTCGAACATCCTCGATCCCGCGATCCGCGCCGCGTCCGCGCGGGCGGGGCGGAACCAGGCAGCCGCGGTCGCGGACAGCGTCCGCGAGCTGTGGAAGGACTGATCCGACAGGTCCGCGTACAGATACCCGTACGACAGATCCCCGTACGACAGGTTCGCGCACCGGCGCCGGCGGGCCGCCGAGCCCGCCGGTGCCGGCACGGACACGAACCCCGCCGACGCCGGCCGCCGCCGGCCTCAGATGTCCGCGGCGGCGGGGACGACCCGCTCACCCAGGACCCGCAGCGGCTCGACGTCCCAGATGTCGGCGACGCCGCCGATGGCCACCGAGATGCCGAGCTCGGCCAGTTCGCCGAGCTCGTCGAGGATGCGCCCGACGTTCTCGCCCGACTTGCCCGGGTCGAAGCGGTAGTAGCAGGTCTTGACGATCTCGTCGTAGTCGCGGCCCTCGGCGTCGCAGTGCCGGCGCAGGACGTCGAGCTTGTGCGGCAGGTCAGGGCCGGAGAAGAGGTTGCAGGCCTGCCCGTACTTCGCGACCAGGCGCAGCGTCTTCTTCTCCCCACCCCCACCGATCATGATCGGCGGGTGCGGCCGGGTGAGCGCGGCGGGCGAGTTGAGCGGCCGGGCGAGCTGGTAGTGCTTGCCCGTCCAGGGGCTCTCGTCGTCCGACCACATCCGAAGACAGATCTGCAGGGTCTCCTCGAGGCGCTCGAAGCGCTCGGCGACCGGGGGGAACGGGATGCCGAGCCCGACGGACTCCTGCTCGTTCCACGCCGCGCCGATTCCGAGCATCGCCCGGCCCCCGGAGAGCACGTCGAGGGTACTGATGATCTTCGCGAGGATTCCGGGCTCCCGGTAGACGGTGCCGGTCACCAGGGTCAGCAGGGTCGCCCGGCGGGTGTGCGCCGCCAGGAAGCCCAGGGTGGTGTAGGCCTCGAGCATGTCGTTCTCGGGCGGGCCGACCATCTCGATCTGGAAGAAGTGGTCCATCACCGCCAGGTAGTCGAAGCCGGCCTCGTCGACCTCACGGGCGACCTCGGCGAGCGCGCGGCCCAGGTCGGCAGGCCCCTCGGGCCGGGTGAAGTCGGGAATCTGTACACCAAGTCGCACTTCTTTTTCTCCTCCGGGAGCTCACCGCGGGCCGCGTCGCCCGCGACCATGTCCGGTGGACGTCCGCCCCACCCGGCGACGTTCCCGCATCGGCGGGACAGCACGGGCCGGCGGGCACGGCGCGTTCGCGTCGCCACCGTCCCCGGCATCAAACCCCACCCGCCCGTGCAGGCATTCCCCAACGGGCCAGCCCGCGCGCCGCCCACCCGGCCTCGTTCCGCCCCCCATGCCTGCCTTGCACACGCCTCACACCCGTGCCCCGCGGCCACGATCCGAGCACACCCCACGGCCGCGGGCCGGAGCCGCCGTCGGGCCTCCACGACCTATGGCCCACAGCGACGGGCGAGGTGGTGCACACAACGCCCACCCAGGCACCCGGCCACGGACCACCACCCGTCGCGACCTGCCAACACCCATGTATGAGAATTCCTCTCATGTCCGGGCTTGTCAGTCGTCGCACCGGTCACAGCCTGTTCCGGCGACGCGACCCGGCGCGGTCCCGGTGGCGGGGTGCCCGGAACCGCCGTAGCCTTTTCTTTCGGGCGGATCGTTCCGACGGCGCGCCTGGGGGTGCCACGGCCCGCGCCCCGGCGCCCCGCGGTGCCGGCGGCCCACCCGCCGCGGGTGCGATCCCCCTACGACCGGGCCGAGACCGGCCCGGGTGTGCCGTGCACGCCCGCGCGCCGGCCGCGCCCATCGAGAGCGGTCCGGCCGCCGAGACCGGCCCAGTCATGTCGGTCACAGCGCCGCTTCCGCGATGCCCGCCCGGGCGCGCGCGTCAGTGCGCCGTCAGCCGGGCCAGGGCGCCAAGGTGGGGAGGAGACCTCTCCTGTACTCGACGCCACCTGGTCCAGCAGCCCGTCACCACCGTGCGCGGCGGGCCGGTTCCCGGCCGGCCGGCCCGGATCCGGCGAGGTGACGCTTGACGATCTCGCCGCCGGCGCCACGCAGGTTCCGCCTGATCCGCCTGGCGCAGATGCTGCTGCTGCTCGCGGCCGTGCTGTTCGTGGCAGTCACGATCACCGGGACGCGGGGAAGTGAACCCGCCGTCGTCGCGCTGCGGTCCTTCGTCACGCTCGTCTCGGGGCTGCTGTGCATCCTGCGTGCCGTCCTGCTGCGCGGTGAGCGGCTGCCCTGGGCGCTGTTCGGCGCGGGGATCATCAGCTACGGCGCGGCCAGCGTCTACTTCAGTCTCGCGGTCAGCGGCCCGGCCGAGGGGGCGGCGGTCGAGGTGTCGGCGGCGGACGTCGGCTGGCTGCTTTTCTATCCGGCCTGCTACGTGGCCGTCATCCTGCTGCTGCGCCAGCGGGTGCTGCGGTTCCACGCGAGCGTGTGGCTCGACGCGCTGGTCGGTGTGCTCGGGGTGGCCGCGCTCAGCAGCGGCATCGGCGCGCGCCTCACCACGGACGGCCCCGCGGACATCTCCTCCGTCGTGGTCGGCCTGGTGTACCCGCTCGCCGACCTGCTCCTCGTCCTGCTGGTGGTGACGGTCTTCGGGCTGCTGCGCTGGCATCCCGGCCGGGTGTGGTGGCTGCTCGGCGGCGGGCTCGTCGGCTTCGCCCTCGCCGACTCGTGCGTGTTCGTGCTGATGGCGGACGGCGACTACGCGCCGGGCGGCCTGCTGGACATCGTCTGGGTGCTCTCCCTGTTGGCCCCGGCGTTCGCCGCCTGGCAGCGCCAGCCCTGGCGGAAGCCCGCGCGGATGTCCGGCTGGAGCGTGATCGCGGTACCGCTGGTGCTGACCGTCCTCGCGCTGGCGCTGCTGGTCATCGGGTCCATGATGGATCTTCCGCTGCTCACCGTGGTGCTCGCGGCGGCGACGGTCCTCACCGCGCTGGCCCGGGCGGCGATGACCTTCGTCGAGGTCCAGCAGCTCGCCGAGAGCAAGGTGCTCGCCCGCACCGACGACCTCACCGGCCTGACGAACCGGCGCGGGTTCATCGAGCGCCTGTCCACGCTCGAGGGGAACATCGCCGACGGGGACTCGTTCGCGCTGCTCCTGCTCGACCTCGACCGGTTCAAGGAGATCAACGACTCGCTGGGCCACCATGTGGGCGACGCGCTGCTCGTCGAGGTCGGGTCCCGCATCGCGGGGGCGCTGCGGCCCGGCGACCTGCACGCCCGGCTCGGCGGGGACGAGTTCGCCGTCCTGCTGGAGCACGCCGACACCGACGCCGCCCGGCGGGTGGCCGACCGCGTCCTGGTGGCGCTGTCCGGCGCCTTCGAGGTCGGCGGGATGACCCTGCACGTCGGCGCGAGCATCGGCGCGGCGCTCTACCCGGACCACGCCGCCGACGCACAGACCCTGCTGCAGCGGGCCGACGTCGCCATGTACGGCGCGAAGTCCGGCCGGACCGGGGTGGAGTACTACCGCCCCGGCGCCGAGGTGAACACGCTGCTGCGGCTGGACATGATCGAGTCGCTGCGCGCCGCGCTGGGCACCGGTCAGCTCGAGGTCCATTACCAGATCAAGGTCGAGCTCGCCTCGGGCAGGTCGCACGGCGTCGAGGCCCTCGTGCGGTGGCGCCATCCCACCCGCGGCCTGCTGACGCCCGAGTCGTTCGTGCCGCTGGCCGAGCAGGCCGGCCTGATGCGGATGCTCACGATCGAGGTGCTCGAGACCTCGCTCGCCCAGTGCCGGCGGTGGCGCGAGGCCGGCCTGGAGGTCGCCGTCGCGGTGAACCTCTCCGCCTCCGACCTGCTCGACCGCGCGTTCCCCGACCAGGTGCGCGGGCTGCTCGCCCAGTACGGGCTGCTGCCGTCCGCGCTCGAGCTGGAGATCACCGAGACGACGCTGATGCTGGACCGGGTACGCACCGCGGCGGTGCTCGGCGAGCTGCGCGAGCTCGGCGTGCAGATCGCCGTCGACGGCTACGGCACGGGCTACTCCTCGCTGGCGTACCTCCAGGAGCTTCCGGTCGACATGCTGAAAATGGACAAGTCGTTCGTGACGAGACTCGAGGACGGATCCGGGCTGCGCCGCGCGAAGGCGGAGGCGATCGTCCGGTCGACGGTCGGACTCGCGCACGCCCTGGGCCTGCGGATCGTGGTCGAGGGCGTGGAGAGCGCGAGCGCGCTCGACAAGTTGCGGAACTACGGCTGCGACGTCGCCCAGGGCTACTTCCTGGGGCGCCCGCGGCCCGCGGACGAGGTCACGGCGATGCTGTCGTCACCGGTCGTCCGGGCAGCGGTCGACGCGGCCGCCGCCGAGGCGACGACAAAGGCGACGACGGAGGCCACGACGACAGCGCAGGCGGCGGCGGAGGTGGCAGCTGAGGTGGTCGATGTGTCCTCGGCGGAGGCTGCGGGCGAGACGGTCGCGGTGGCCCAGGCTGAAGCCCTTGCCCAGGCGGAGGCGGTCGCACAGGCGGAGGCTGCCGCCACGGCGGAGGCCGCGGCCAGGATCGCGGCCGAGATCGACGATCACGATGACGGCGGCACCGGCGCGCGAACCCCCGCGGGCCAGCTGTGGGGCTGACCCCGCCGCTACCCGAACCCCCCCGGTCGGGCTGGGATCATCCCCTGCTCGAGCCATACCTGGAGCGGGCAGCCGCCTACGGACCGGTGGCGGCGGGCGGGGGGCTCACCCCCCCGGCGCTGATCGGCGCCTACCGCCGCGGGGCCTTCCCCTGGCCGGCGGACGACCTCGCCGAGGCGGCCGAGCTGCGCGGAGCACTGCGCGCGGCGGCCGCGCGCGGCGTCATCCCGCTCATCGGCCACGTGCCCGAACGCACCGCCGGTGCGGCTGGTGCGGCTGGTGCGGCCGCCGCCGGCGCGGCTGGTGCCGCCGGTGACGGCCCGGGTGACGACGTGGACCCGCCCTGGTGGTGCCCGGACCCGCGGACCGTCCTCGCGCCGGGCGAGATGCGGATCCGGCGCTCACTCATCATCCGGATGCGCAACAGCACCTGGACCAGCACGCTCAACGAGTGCTTCGTGGACGTCGTCCGGGCCTGCCGCCGCGACGGGCCGCACCAGTGGATCACCGAGCAGCTGATCGAGGGCTACGCCAGGCTCCACGCCCTCGGCTGGGCACACAGCGTCGAGATCTGGGACGGCGACGCGCTCGTCGGCGGGATGTACGGCGTCCAGGTCGGACAGGTCTTCATGGGCGAGTCCATGTTCCACCGGGCCTCGGACGCCTCGAAGGTCGCGCTGGTCGACTTCCTCGACCGTTTCGGCCGGGCCGGCGGCGCGCTGCTGGACGTCCAGCTGACGACGGCGCACCTGACGACACTCGGGGCCCGGGAGGTGCCGCGCGCGGAGTTCCTCGCGACGCTGCGGGCCGTCCGGGACGACGAGACGCGGATGGTCTGCGACCGGCTGCCCGTCTCCCGCCTGGCGCCGCCGCGCAAGCCGGGCCCCGCCGAGACCCGCCCCCCGAGACGCCCACCGGCGCCGCCCGGGGAGCCCGCCGACCCGGGCCGGGCCGCGCGGTGACGGCCGGGCCCGGAGGTCGGGGCTCTGGCAGGGCGCTAAAACACTAGATCTTGCGCAGGAGCATGGCGAGGTTCCAGGTGACAACCTCACGAGCGCCGGGGACACGCAGGATGGCCTTCGCCCAGTCCGGCAGGTAGCGCGGCATCGCGTCGACGACGACCACGTCGGAGCGCTGGCGGGCCCAGGCGAGGGTGCCCGCGACGGACACCGGGAACAGCGTCTGGCCGAACCGGTTCTTCGGCGGGCGGCCCTGCCGCTTCTCGAAGCGGTCGGCGGCGCGGTCACCACCGAGGTAGTGCCACGGCGCCGTCTCGTGCCCGCCCCACGGCGAGAGCCAGTTCGTGTAGCTGAGGAAGATCAGCCCGCCGGGGCGGGTCACCCGCACCAGCTCCGAGCACATCCGCCACGGGTCGGGTACGTGCTCAAGCACGTTCGAGCTGTAGCAGAGGTCGATCGAGTCGCTCCGGAACGGCAGCTCGAGCGCGCTCCCGCGGATCCGGCCGGGCACATCGAGACCACCGGCCTCCATCTCGGAGACGTCGGGCTCGACCCAGTAGTACCTGGCGCCCGCGTCGAGGAACGCGGACCGGAAGTAACCGGGGCCGCCGCCGACATCCAGCACCAGCTGGCCGGACAGCGTCGTGTACCGGCGGAGCTGGCGGACGGAGTCGGCCGCGATGAGCGAGTAGAAACCGGCCGGGTCGACCGGCTCCTTGCGGTGCGCGCGGAACAGCGTGACCGACCGGGAGAGACCGAAGCCGGAGTACGGCAGGTCGCGCACGGCGGGCCGGTCCCCCGACGCCCGCCTGCTGGACGTCGACGCGCTCGACGTCGACGTGTTCGGAGCTGGCGTGCTCGAAGCCGGCGCACTCGACGTCGGGCGGCTCGAGGCGGACGCGGTCTCGGACATGCCGGGGACGATAACACTGTGCCCCCACAGGGTTGTCCGCCCGTGGCGGCGCCCGGCGCAGCCGGCCCCCGATCAGAGCAGCCGGCCCACCGGCCTCGCCCGGTCGACCGGCGCAGAGCGGGGGAATCTTCGCCATCGGTGGAAAAAGCCCCTTCTCCGAGCTAATGTGCAGACATAGATCTTCGCCGTGCGCCACGATCTTCACAATACGATTCACGGCGCACCGGGCGGCACTCCGTCGTTTCTTTCGTTTCCCGTGACCCGGAGAGAATGTTTCCGGCGATCCTGAAAGGCCGGTGACGGCGATGGCGCCGATGCCCGCATGCCCGACCTGCGACCGGAAGTAGGAAGCCGGTGTCGCAGACCTCGGAATCCCTGCCCCCGTCCAGCGAACCGGTCCGCAGGCCAATGATCGACGTCCCGGCACCACCCACCACCGTCCAGACGGCATCTGTAACAACACCGCTCTCTCCGCAACAGATCTCCCCGCAACCGCTCTCCCCGCACCTGGCCGACCCCGCGGCGCCGGCCGCCCACGAGGCGCCGCCCGGGCCCGCACCCGGAACCGGAACCGGAACCCCCAGTCACACCGGGACTCCCCCTGCCGGGCGCCCGCAGGCCCACGCCGGCGCAGGCATCCGCCACGTCCTGGCCCGGCCCTACGGCGTCATGGCGGAGATGGACCACATGCGCCGCCAGTCGCCGTTCTACGACTCGCGGGTGGACGAGATCGACGGCCGGCGCATTCGCATCGGCGACCGTTGGCTGATCGATTTCGCGTCCTGCAACTATCTCGGATTCGATCTCGACCGAGAGATCATCGAATCCGTTCCGGAGTATCTGGATCTCTGGGGAACCCACCCGAGCTGGTCACGCATCATCGCTAATCCACGACTGTTCGTGGAGATCGAGGAGACGCTGGCGGACCTTCTCGGCGCGCCGGACACGCTGTTACTCCCGACCATCAGCCATATCCACCTGTCGGTGCTGCCCGCACTCGTCGGCCAGGGCACCCTGTTCGTCGAGCTGCACGCGCACAGCTCGGTGCATGACGGCGCCACGATGGCGCTGGGCCGCGGCGCCACCGTCCGGCGCTTCCGGGAGGACCGGCTCGATCGGCTGGAACGCCGGCTGCGGGCATGTACCACCTATCCCCGGGTCGTGGCGATCGACGGGGTGAACAGCATGACGGGCAACGGCCCGCCGCTGGCAGAGCTGCTCGAGCTGGTCCGGGCGTACGAGGCCGTCCTGTACGTCGACGACGCCCACGGCTTCGGGGTCATCGGCGAGCGCGCGCCGGACGAGCCCACCCCGTACGGCCTGCGCGGCAACGGGATCGTGCGGCACCTGGGGCAGAGCTACGACGACCTGATCCTGGTCGGCGGGTTCTCGAAGTCCTACTCCTCGCTGCTCGCGTTCGCGACATGCCCGACCGAGCTCAAGGACTTCCTGAAGACGATGGCCAACCCGTACATCTTCTCCGGCCCGCCCCCGGTCGCCTCGCTGGCGACCGCGCAGGTCGGGCTGCGGGTGAACGCCGAGCGGGGCGAGCGGGCGCGGGTGGCCCTGTACGGCCTCACCGCCCGCCTGCTGGCGGGGATCCGCGCGCTCGGGCTGACCACGCTGAACACCTCCGGCTACCCGATCATCGAGATCCCGCTGACCGACCCGGCGCGGGCCGACGCGCTCGGCGCTTTCCTCTACGAGCGCGGGATCTACGTGACGGTGGCACCGTTTCCGCTGGTGCCCCGGGAGCAGGTCGGGGTGCGGATCCAGGTGACCGCGGCCAACACCGACGCCGAGATCGACACCCTCCTGGACGTCCTCGACGCGGCGGCGCGGCGCTTCCCCCTCGCCCGGATCGGCTGACCGCCCGGGCGCGGCTGGCCCGACGGATACGCCCCGGGCCAGCCGCGTCCGTCACGTCAGACGCGGCTGGCCCGGCCGTCAGATCGGGCAGCCGCCGCGCCGTCAGATCAGGCGGAGCTGGCGGCCGGCTGACCGGCGACGTGCGGCGGCGGCTGTGCCCTGCGCGGCCCGCGTGCGCTTGTCGAGATGACGTCCGTCGATGGCGGAGAGGAACGCCGACGGGCCGGTGTCGGCCAGGTCGCCGCCGCGCCGGCGCCGGGCGGCATGGGTGAGGACGAGCTGGCGGCGGGCCCGGGTCATCCCGACGAAGAGCAGCCGCCGTTCCTCCGCCTCGGCGTCGGCCGACGGGCTCGACCCACCCCAGCGCAGCGGCAGCAGGCCGTCCTCGCAGCCGACGATGATGACGAGGCCGAACTCCAGCCCCTTGGACGCGTGCAGCGTGAGCAGGGAGATGCGGTCCGCCCGCGGGTCGAGCCCGTCCACCTCCGTCGCCAGGGTCACCGAGGTGAGGAACGCGCCGAGATCGTCCCCGGCGACCGCGGCCGCCGGGGCGAGCAGCTCCGCGGCGCGTCGGATCTCCGCCTCGCTCGGCAGCCGTCCCGCCGGGACCCCGCCGGGCCGAGCGACACCGGGCGCGAGGGCGGCAGCGGTGCCGAGCTCGGTGCCGGCGGCCGCGGCGAGGTCGGTGAGCCGCGCGGCCGCGTCCCGCAGCAGCGCGGTGACCGTACGGGGCGCGGTGTCACGGCGATCGCGCAGCAGGGCGAGCACCGCGGCGACGGCCGGGACGTCCGCGAGCGGGGTGTGGGCATGCTGGCGGAACGGGAACCCGCGGCGCACCAGCGCGTCCATCACCGGCTCGGCCTGGCGCGCCGTCCGGTAGAGCACCGCGATGTCGGCGAACGACAGCCGGCCCCGCTCCGAGCCGTCCACGCCCGAGTCGAGGGAGTGGAACGAGGTGCCGCCGAGGGCCTCCTCGATCAGGTCGGCCACGGCGATGGCCTCCTCGGCCTCGCTCGCGCACTGCCGGACGACGACGGGGCCGTCCTCGTCCAGGCCGGTCACCGCGCGCAGCTCGCGGCCGGGCACGAAGGTGGTGGGCGCGATGGCGTCCAGCGCGGCGCTGACGATGGTGGGCGTCGAGCGGTAGTTGCGGGTGAGCGAGACCCGCCGGGCGCCGGGACGGTCCTGCTCGAAGCGCAGGAAGAAGCCGACCTCGGCGCCGCGGAAGCTGTAGATCGCCTGGTCGGGGTCGCCGATCGCGCACAGGTCGGCCGCGGGCGGGCAGAGCTCGCGCAGCAGGCCGTACTGCACCTCGTCGATGTCCTGGAACTCGTCGACCCAGACGTGCCGCCAGCGCCGCTGGTACTCGGCCGCCAGGTCCGGGTTCGACCGCAGCAGCCCCAACGGCAGCGTGAGCAGGTCGTCGAGGTCGACCATGTTGCGATCACGCAGTGCGGCGTCGTAGCGGGCGAGCACCCCGGCGAGCGCGTGGTCCCGGTAGGTGCGCCCCAGGGCGCGCTGCCGCTTGAGCTCGGCCAGCTCCGCCGCGGCACGGCGCCGCGCCTCGGGACCGTCGGTCCCGTGCATCGCCTCGTCGATCAGCTCCCCGCGGATGGCGTCGTCGGCCACCTGCACCCGTGGCGCCCGCGCGAGCGCCACATGCTGCTCCCGGATGATCAGCAGGCCGAGGCCGTGGAAAGTCGTCGCCAGCGCGCCGGCACCGGGCCTCCCCGTGTCTCCTGGTGCCTCGTCCACGGCCGCACCGCTCGTGGACGCCGCATCTGTGGGCGTGCCGTCCGCGGGTGTGCTCTCAGCACGCGTCCCGGCCGGGCCTGGCGCAAGCAGAACATCGAGCCGTTCTCGCAGCTCGCCGGCAGCGCGGCGGGTGAACGTGACCGCCAGGCACTGCTCGGCGGGCACGCCGAGCTCACGGACCCGGTGCGCGATGGCGTGCACGAGCGTGCGGGTCTTCCCGGTGCCGGGGCCGGCGAGGACCAGCAGCGGCCCGCCGACGTGCTCGGCCGCGCGCCGCTGGTCGGGATCAAGCCCGTCGAGCACCGACGGCGGGCCGCTGCGCTCCACCGCGTCATCGCCCGGGAACAGGTCACCGGCTTCGGTGACCTTGGCGACGTCGGTAGCTCCGGCGGCCTGGGGGACCTCGGCTGCTTCGGCGGCACCGGGCGCGAGCGCGGTGCCGCCCCGGCCGGCGCCACGGCCCCGGCGGATGCCGGCCTGCGGCGCCGTCGCGAGGCCGGGCGTGCCGAGGTCGAACAGCGTGCCCGCGTCGGCGGTGAGCTCGTCGGGCTGGAAGAGCCGGATGACGCCGTACTCGCCGTCGAAGCCGGCCTGGCGGATCACCTCGCCCCGGCGCAGCCGTCCGATGCCCTCGACCAGCGTCGGCGAGCCCACCTCCGCGATCGCGTCCAGCGGGACGTCCGAGAGGATGCCGAGTTCGGGGCCGAGCCGGGAGACGAGGGTGCTGACCTGCGTCGCCACCGACTTGCTCTTCGGCCCGACTCCGAGGATCTCGCCGACGATCTCGGGCAGGGCCACCAGCGACGTGACGTCACCCGCCGTGTCAGGTCGGTGCACTTCCGTGCGGTCGGCGAGCGTGTCCACCCGGTTGAGTACGCCCACCGTGAGCGGACGCCCGCACTCGGGGCAGATGCCACCGACCGCGCGGGTCTGCTCCGGCGTCAGCGCCACTCCGCACTTGCGGTGGCCGTCGTGGTGGTACTTCCCCTCCTCGGGGAAGAACTCGACGGTGCCACCGAACCCGTCGCCGGTGCGCAGCGCACTGAGGATCGAGAAGTAGTCGGGCTCGCAGGTGAAGGCGGTGGCCTCCCGCCCAAGCATCGGCGGGGAGTGCGCGTCGGAGTTGCTGACCAGCCGGTAGCGGTCCAGCCCGGAGATCCGCCAGAACATCTCCGGGTCCGCCGACAGGCCCGTCTCCAGCGCGAAGACGTGCTCGGCGAGGTCGGCGTAGCAGTCCTCGACAGCGTCGAACCCGGATTTTGAGCCCAACACGGCGAACCAGGGCGTCCACACGTGCGCGGGGATCAGGTAACAGCCCTCGCCGGCACCGAGCGTGATCTCGAGCAGGTCACGGGAGTCCAGGCCGAGGATGGGCCGTCCGTCTGCGGAGAGATTGCCGATTCGGGCCAGTGCGGACGTGATCCGACCGGCCGATTCGCGATCGGGCGCGTAGAGGAGGTGATGAACCTTCCTTGTACGGTCGCCTCGCTTGTAGATGGTGGAGATCTCCGTAGAGATCATGAATCGGGTCGCGGTGCGGCACGACGCGGGCAGCGTCGCGAGCACGTCACGCTCCAGGTCGGGACGCAGCCGGAACAGTCCCGGCTCCGCCGGCACCAGCTTGGTCGTGAGCTCCTGCGACCAGGCCGGATGGGTGAAGTCGCCGGTCCCGACGACGCGGATGCCTTTTCGGGCCGCCCACCACGCCAGATGCTCCAGGTCGCAGTCGCGGCTACAGGCCCGCGAGTACCTGGAGTGCACGTGGGTGTCGGCAAAGAACCGTGACCTCACGGATGCGTATGTTGTCGCATCCGGGCCCCGGGGCCGGTCACGGCACGCCGGAGAGCACGCCGGATCCCACGAACAAGCGGCCCGGGCGGGGCGCGTCGGGCCGGGCTGCCCCGGTTCCGGGGGCCATCGCCCCGGATCGCCACACCCCCTGGGCCAACTGTGCATGCGGATGAGCACCGATATCCGCGGGTCGCGACCGCGTCGTCCGCATTCGTCCGGGAGGCTTGCACGAGTTCCGGTACCGGGCGTACCGGTCCTGGAACGCACGAGACGGGACATCCGCGATGTCCTGTCGCGAGTTCCGACGCCGGCACTCGCCGGCCGGAATCGGGGAGAGATATGACGACGGACTCGGGAACAGCGGATTCGGGAGTGGCGGACGCGAGGCAGGCGGACACGCGGCACTCGGACGCCCGGCACGTGGACGCGCGGCACTCGGAGACCCGAGCCGTGGACACCCGGAGCATGACCACGGACGGCGGCATGACCCGCGCGGCCCGGGCCGCGGCCCGGAGCACCGCCCGCGCCGCTGCCGCCGTTGCGGACGCGGCCGCGGCCGGCACCCGCGGCACGGGGGCCAGCGACGCCACCGACGGCGGCCTGGCCGCGAGTGATCCGAACGCCGGCGCGCCCACGGGCCCGGGGGTACCCACCGACGCGGACGCAGCAGCCGAGGCGGTCAGCGCCGCCGAGGCGGAGGCCAGGGCAACCGCCGCCGCGGACGCCGAGCAGCGCGCCGCCACCCTGCGCGAGCGGAACGCGGCGCTGAGCGACCGCTGCCACCGGCTCGTCCGGTTCCTGCACGAGGTGGCCGTCTCCCAGTCCGAACAGGTCGTCGACGTCGACGACAACCCGCTGGTGATCTGGCTCGCCGACCTCCCCGCCGGCCTGTCCCTGTTCGAGCACGCGGGCGCCGGTGAGGTGCTCCTCGAGGCACCCGCCGCGGCGCTGCTGCCGCCGGCCCCACCGCTGCCCGAGATCCTGCGCGGACGGGTGCGGCTGCCGGTGCGTGGCGGCGGCCTCGCCGCGGGCCTGCCCAACCCGGGAATCGTCCTGCACGGCCCGGTGCCACCCGCCGACATCGACCTGACCGCCACGCCGGTACTCGTCTACGACCCCCCGCCCCGCCCGACTCCGGCACCCGCCAAGCCCGCACCCCCGCCTCTCGCCCTACCACCGCAGCCGCAGCAGCCACCGGCACCGGCACCGGACGGATCAGCCGGCGCCGGCAGCGACGGCGCGCAGGCGCCGGCCACCGAGCCGGCCGACGGCGGTGCGGGTAACAGCGAACCGCGCGGTGCCGCCGAGACGAGCGGTGCCGCCGAGACGAGCGGGAAGGCCCCCGGCGACGGGCCGCCCACGAACAGCCCGACCCGCAACGGAGCCGGCACCAGCAACGGCGTCGTCGTGCCAGGCACGACAGACGGTGGCAGCCCCAACGGGATCAGATCGAACGGCGCCAGCCCCAAGGGGGCCGGCTTCAACGGCATCAAGTTCACCGGAATCAGCCCGAACGGCATCAGCTCCAACGGGTCTGGTCACAACGGGTCTGCTCACAACGGCGTCGGCCCGAACGGGGTCGGCCCGAACAGCGTCAGCCCCGACGGGACCGGGCACACCGCCGCCCCGGGCGAGCCCGGCCACGGCGAGCCGCGGACCGGGGCGGGCCCCGGCGAGGCCGGCAGCAACGAAACCGACGGTAAGGGAACCGACGGCCACGGCGCAGCCGGCCACGGGTCGGACGACAACGAGACCCGCGGCCACGAAGACGGCGACCAGCCGACCGCCAGCCAGCCGACCGGCGGCGAGGCCGGCAGCTCCGGGGCTGCCAGCGTCGAGGACGGCATCGAGGACGGCATCGAGGACGAGGCCGAGCAGGTACCCGCCGACGTCCAGGCCGCCTTCACGGAGTGGGCGCGGGCCTGGCACGTGTGGAGTGCCCGGGCCCGGGCCGACGCCGACCGGCGTCACCTGCACACCACGCTGTACGGGGTGGCGCAGCGACTGGCCCAGGAGGGCGACACCCTGGAGCTGGTGCTCGCCACCGGCCTGCTCACCTGGTGGCTGCCGCGCCCGGTCCGCCGGCACCTGCTGGTCACCCGGCTGGTGGTCGAGGTCGACCCGATGACGTCCGCCGTCCGGCTGCGGGTGCCGGGAGGCACGTCCACCCGGCTCGAGGACAGCGCGTTCCTCGACGGCGTCCCCGCGTTCCGGCCCGAGCGGACCAACGCGCTGCACGAGCGCCTGCGCTCCCGGGACGCCGCCCCGCTGGGCGCCGACGACGAGCGCCTGCTGCGGGACTGGCTCACCCTCGCCGTCGACGGGACGACCGCCGGGTACCGTCCGGGCTGGCCGCCGCCTGGCCCGGCCGGGCCGAGCGCCGCCGTAACGCTCGCGCCGGCGCTCGTCCTACGCTCGCGCGGGCACGCCGCGCTGCTCAACTACTACGAGCAGATGCTGGACGCGCTGCGCGGCGACGGTCGTCCGCCGCTGGGCCTGGCCCAGCTCGTCGAGACCCTGGACACCTCCGAACGGCTGGCGTGGCTCGCCTCCCGCGACGGCCCCGACCCCGGCCCGGGCGCCGGACCGGGCCCGCGCGCGATCACCGCCGCCCCGGGTGAGCGTGGCGCCGGGCGGCACCGCGAACCGGCGGAGTCCGGACGTCCCGCGGAGGCCGAGGAGTGGCTCTCGCCGCTGCCGATCAGCCCTGAGCAGGCGCGGGTCATGCGGCGGCTGCGCATGGACAACGGCGTCGTCGTGGAGGGCCCGCCGGGCACCGGCAAGACGCACACCATCGCGAACCTGATCAGCGCGCTGCTGGCCGAGGGCCGCCGGGTCCTGGTGACCAGTCAGAAGGGCCAGGCCCTGCGGGTGCTGCAGGAGAAGCTCCCGCCCGAGCTGCGCCGGCTGTGCGTCTCGCTCACCGACAGCGCCGAGAGCGGCGCGGGCGAGCTCGCCACCAGCGTGAGCGCGCTGGCCGCGCAGAAGGCCGTCTACGACGCCGGGTCGCAGGACGAGCGGATCCGGACGGCGCGCTCACGCCGGGATTCCGCTGTCGCGGAACGCGACCGGATCTCGACCGCGGTCGCGGCCCGGCGAGCGGCGGAGTGGCGCCGCCACGGCACCTACGAGGTCGGGCCGGGCTGGTCGGGCACCCGGGCGGAGATCGCCGCCCGGCTGCGGGACGAGGCCGCCGAGCACGGCTGGATCCCGGTGCCCGTGCCGGGGCCGGAGGGCGGCGGCTGGCCGCGTCCACCGATCACCGACGCGGAGGCCGCCGAGCTCTGGCAGCTGCTGACCGCGCCGGACGCCACCCCACCCGGCCGCGCCGCCGCCGACGCGGCGTCCTCCCGGCAGGGCGGGTTCGCCGGGTTCGGCGACACGTCCGCCGCGCCGCCCACCTCGCCGCTCGTGCTCGGCCCGGCGGCGCGCCTGGCCCCACCGGGCCAGCGCACCCCGCTCGGCCAGACCGTGCAACCCGGCCGGACCGAACAGTCCAACCGGGTCACACAGTCCGGTGAGACCGCACGGCCCAGTCGGGCCGGACAGCCCGGTGAGACCGCACGGCCGGGCCAGGCGGTCGACGGCGCCTCGGAGACTGCGGGCGGGCCCGGCGCGCCCCACGGGTCGGCTACCGCGGGTGGCGAATCCACGCCGGCCGAGGAGCCGACGCCGGCGGACGGCTCACGGCCAGCGAACGGCTCAGGACGGGCAGACCGCTCGGGGCAGGCGGAGGGCTTCGGACCGGCCGGCGGATCGACCGGGCTGCTCGGATCCGGCGGCGGGCCTTCGGACCCGCCGACCGTGCCCTCCCCGATCACCTCCGCGCTGGCGCTGTCCGCCCTGCGCGAGCAGCGGGCGTTCGGCCTCCCGCCGGAGCTCGGCGAGCTGCCCACCCGCTCCGAACTGTCCGTCCTCGCGCACATCGAGCGGGTCGCGCTGACAGCCGCGAAGGCCGCTGAGGACGCACTGAGCCGGCAGGCCGTGCTCATGGCGCCCGTGATCGCCGACGCGCTCGCCCGGGCCGGCGACGAGGCGGCGGAACGGATGGCGGCCGGCGCCGACGACGTGCGGCGTGCCCTCGATGCCGTCGGCCGGCGGGCCGTCCGCCAGCAGTGGGTCGCCGACGCCCTCGCCGACGCCTTCGCCGGGCGGGCCGCCGTCCTGTGGACGAAGGTCGCTGCCGCGGCACCCGCGATCGCGGAGGCCAGCCAGGCGGTGGTCGAGCTCGGCCTGCACCGGGTCGAGCTCCCCACCGGCGGCGAGGGTCCGGGCCGCGACCTGACCGGGCTGCTGTCGTCCGCGCTGGCGCTGCGCGAGCACATGGAGGCCGGCGGCTCGCTGCGCCGACTGTTCCGGTCAAAGGCGCAGAAGGACGCCGGTCTGCTCCTTGACGGCACCACCGTCGACGGCGTCACGCCCCGCTCCCCCGAGCTGCTCGATCTGGCCCTGTGCCGGCTGCGGGCCGAGGTGGCCCTCGAGGCCGCCACCCGGGCGTGGTCGCTGCTGGGCGTCGCCCCCGATCCCGCCGTCGAGCTGGAGGTGCGTCTGGCCCGGCTCACCGAGGCCCAGGACGCCGCACGGGCCATCGACGTCGCCGTCGCCGCACGCGACCGGCTCGCGGCGCTGCTCGACGCGCTCGGCGTGGAGACGATCACGCTCGACTCGCCCACGTCCTGCGCGGACGTCGGCGCCGCCGTGAACGCCCATCGGCTGCGGCAGTCCGCCACGGTCGCCGGCACCCAGCTGCGGGACCTCACCGCCGACCTCGTCGCGGCGGCCGGCCAGCCCGACGCCGTCCCGGAGCTGGCACTGCTCGCGATCGCGGTCGAGGCGCGCGACCCCGCCGAGTACGTGGCGGCCCTGGAGGCGACGGCGGGCGCGCTCAACGGCCGCGCGCGGGCCCGCCGTCGCGCCGAGCTGCTCGGACGTGTCCGGGAGGCACATCCCCTGCTCGCCGACCTGCTCGCGCTGGGCAACCTCACCGCGGGAAACCCGAACCCGGAATGGGGCGGTCACGGCTCCGCGGCGGGCGGCGCAGGCGGCTGGAACAGCCCGAACGGATTCGCCGCGGGCGCCTTCTCGGCAGGCGGTTTCGCGGCTAGCGGATTCAGCGGGGGCGGATTCGGTACGGCCGGATCCGGTACGGGCGGATTCGGTGCGGGCGGATTCGGCATGACCGGGGTCGGCCTCAACGGCGTCGGGCCGGAGCGGATGGAGTCGTTCGGCCGGGCCTGGTCGCACGCCGTCGCCGCGACCTGGCTGGCCCGCGTCCGCGCCGTCGACCAGACCGACCTCGACGCCGACCTGGACGCCGCCGACGAGCTGGTCGCCTCCGCCACCGCCGAGCTGGCCGGCGCCCTGGCCTGGAAGCACTGCCTGGAGCGGATGGGCACCGAGCAGTCCGCCGCCCTGCGCGCCTACGCCGACGCCATGGCCGCCGGCGGCCGGTTCACCGGACGCCACGCCGAGCGCTACCGGCAGGCGGCCCGGGAGGCCATGCGCATCGCGCAGACCGCCGTCCCGGCCTGGGTGATGCCGATCAGCGAGGTCCTGTCGACCATCCCCGCGGTACGCGACAGCTTCGACGTCGTCATCGTGGACGAGGGCAGTCAGGCCGGCCTGGACAGCCTCTTCCTGCTGTGGCTGGCCCCCCGGGTGATCGTCGTCGGGGACGACCGGCAGTGCACCCCGCCGGACGCGTCCGTCGAGGAGCTCGAACCCGTCTTCACCAGGCTCGACACCCTCCTGCCGGACATCCCGAGCTGGCTTCGGGTGGGCTTCACGCCGCGGTCCAGCCTGTTCTCGCTGCTGCGGACCCGGTTCGGGGACGTCGTCCGGCTGCGCGAGCACTTCCGGTGCATGCCGGAGATCATCGAGTGGTCGTCGGCGATGTTCTACCGGGACGCCCCGCTCGTCCCGCTGCGGCAGTTCGGCGCGGACCGCCTCGCCCCGCTGCGCGCGCAGTTCGTGCCGCACGCCTACACCACCTCGACCCCCGCCGGCCCGCGCAACCCGATCGAGGCCGAGGCGCTGGTCACCCAGGTGCTCAACTGCGCCGAGGACCCGCGCTACCGGGGGCTGAGCTTCGGCATCGTCGTGCTGCAGGGCACCGCGCAGGCGGAGCTGATCCGCTCGGAGCTGTCCGCCCGGATGTCCGCGGCCGAGCAGCTGCGGCGCCACCTGCGGGTGGGCTCGCCTCCGGACTTCCAGGGTGACGAGCGGGACGTGGTCTTCCTGTCGCTCGTGATCGCGCCAGGCACGTCCACCACCTCGCTGACCAGGCTGGAGTACCAGCGCAGGTTCAACGTCGCCGCGTCCCGGGCCCGGGACCAGGTCTGGCTGTTCCACTCGGTCTCCACCGCCGACCTGGACCCGGGCGACCTGCGGCACAGCTACCTCAGCTACGTCCTCGCGCACTCGGTGTCGGCGCCGATGGCGATCATGGCGACCCCGCTCTCGCCGTCCGAGGTGAGCCCGGTGCTGCCGCACCCCAGGTTCGACTCGCTCTTCGAGCAGCGGGTGTTCCTGGCGCTGAGCTCACGCGGATACCACGTCACCCCGCAGGTCGAGATCAACGGCCGGCGGTTCGACCTCGTGGTCTCCGGCGGCCGCGCCCGGCTCGCCGTCGAATGCGACGGCGACGCGACCCGCTCCACCGAGGACGTCGAGCGGGACCTGACCCGCGAACGCGAGCTGCGCCGGGTCGGCTGGCGCATCTGGCGGGTCCGCCGCTCGGAGTTCGAGATCGACCCGGAGGCGGCGCTCGCCCCGCTGTGGCCCCGGCTCGCCGCGGCCGGCATCGCCCCCACCATCCCGGTGGCGCTCGCGCCGCCGGTCTCCGATCAGCCGGATCCGGCGATGCTGGTGACCCAGCTCCTCGCCGCCCCCGCCTACGCGAGCCCCGTACCGCCGGCGCCGGCGGCGCCCGCGGCCGCGCCGGCGTCCGTACCGCCGTCGGCGTCCGTGCCGCCGCCGGCGCCGGCCAGCCCGGCCACGTTCGGTCCGGGCTCGGGGCCAACCCCCCAGAGCGACCCCTCAGCGACAGGTTTCCACGGCTACGCACGCTCGACCGCCACACCGGCGGAGCCGTCGGGTCGGGACGCGGGCAGCTCGGGCACCGCCCAGCCGGGCGGGGGCATCGGCGCGGGCACCGGCACCGCTGGCCTGGGCGAGGCAGGCATCGGCGCCACCGGCCCTGGATCAGGGGGCACCGGCAACGCGGACCGCGGCAACACGGACGTCGGCGACGCGGGCCTCAGCGTCCTCGGGCTGGGTGTCGTGGGCCGGGGCACCCACGGCTCCGGACTCGCGGGCCCGGGCATCACGGGCCACGGGGCCACCGACCCGGACCTCGCTCCCGGGGCCGCGGGAGCCTCCTGGGACCCTCGGACCGACTCGGCCCTGCCCAGCACCGCGCCCCCGGCCCCGGCCGGCTCGACCAGCCCGTCCGGCCCAATCGCGGCACCCGGCCCGTCCGGCTCACCCGGCGCGAACGGGGCACCCCTGCTGAGCGGCACACCCGGCTCGGGCCAGGCCGCCGCTGCGGCGGCCTCGGAACCACAGACCCCCGGATCACGACCGGCCGGAGGCCCGACTCCGAGCACCCAGACCTCGGCCACCCCACCGGCGAACGCGGCCACGCCGAACTCGGCGACCGCGGGATGGCCCACCTCCGGCGGGTCACCGACCGGCTGGGCATCGGTCGGGACCGCCCCGAACGGGTTCCCGGGCGTCCCGCACATCTACCCGGGTCCGGACTCCTGGCCGGGCGTATCGCTCTCGCCCAACGCACCGTCACTGCCTGGCGATGCCGCCTCCCCCGGCGGGAGGACTCCCTCGAGCTCACCCCAGGCCGGCGGACCGGCGCGCCCCAGCGCACCGGAGCCCCTCGACGATCTGACGCGCATCGACTGGGCGGCAACCCCCGGTGGATCAGCACCGCCCAACGCGATGCCATCCCCCACCGGCAGCATGCCGCCCGGTGGGACCACGGCACCCGGCGGGACCCCGACACCCGGCGACACCACATCGTCCAGCCGCAGCATGCCGCCCAGCGGGACCACGGCGGCTGGCGGGACCGGCGCGGCGGCCGGAGCATTCGGGCCAGTCGCACCGGACGGGGCGGCCGGCCTCCCGAACGTCCCGCAGAACGGCATGATGGCGGGCTCGTTTCCCCCGGTCGGCGGCGTGCCCTCCGTCCACTCCGACCCCGACGAACGTCGCCAGCGCTGGCGCCCCATCCCCCTCTCCGACCAAGAAGGCCTAGACGACGCCTAACCAACCCCGATAAATGCGTGGCGGGTGAATGAGTCCATACGCTCACTCACCCGCCACGCTTGTATTGAGAGGCCTCTCCGGTCAGGCGGCCGGGCCCCGGGTAATGGAGGCGGCCCCGTCGTCGGTGGGGGTTTCCAGAGGCTGGGGCGGCGGGGCGTCGCGCATGCGGTCCCGCTCCTGGTCGCGGTCCCGCTCAGGGGCACGGTCCCGGTCAGAAACGTGGTTCTGCTCCGGGAGGCGGGCCTCGTCACCGCCATGGTCACCACCACCGCCATGGTCACCACCGCCATAATGACCACGGTCGACGTCGAGGTCACCGTCACCGCCGCGGCCGGCATCATGGTCATGGTCGCGGTCGGTGTCATGGTCGCGGTCGGTGTCGCCGTCCGTGCCGCCGACGATGCGGGCGAAACCGGCTCGGGGCAGTCGGGCCTTCACCGGTGTGGGCTCGCTGAAGTCCGCGCGCCGGATGCGGCAGTACCCGGATTCCGGGCCGCCCGCCAGCCGGCCGACCCCGAAGTCCGCCGCCGAGGACAGGTAAGCGACCGCGGCCGCCCGGTCCAGCCCGACCTTCGTCTGGAGGAACATCACCGCCGCGCGGGCCGCCCGGCGCAGGGCCTCCCGCGGATCGGGGTCGAATCCCGACGTTATCCACAGCTCGTCGGTCTCGATGAACGGCTCCCGCAGTGAGCCGAGAGCGGCCCGGGCCGCCGCGTCCCGCAGGGTCACCAGGCGGAGGGTGGCTCGCAGCGGACCTTCCAGCGCGGTCGCGCCGATCATGCCGTCGCCGATGGCGTAGTGGGGGTCACCCACGGCGAAGAGCGCGCCCGGTGCCTGGATCGGCAGGTAGAGATGTGAGCCCGGGCCGAGATCACGGCAGTCCAGCGCGCCGCCGTGCCGGCCCACCGAGTCGGAGGCGACCGGGCCGTCGGGGACGTCCGCGGCAACGGTCATGATGCCCAGCGACGGGTTGAGCGGAAAGCGGATCCGGGTGTCGCGGCCGCTCGGCATGGATCCGAAGAGCCGGCCGCGGCGGCGTTCGACCGCGCAGAAGGACGTGTCCGTCCGATATGCCTGCCAGCGCCGGGCGTCGGCGTCGAGGTCGGGTGCCGGGGTCTCGGGAAACTCGCCGGCGAGCAGGCCGGCGCCGTGCCGGGTGGAGATCACGCCGTAGCGGGCGCGCGGGTGCAGTGAGATGACGTCGATCCGCAGCACGTCGCCGGGTTCGGCGCCCCGGACGTACACCGGGCCCGTCACGATGTGCGCGCCGTCGCGGCCGAAGCGGTGCGGTATCCCGGACGCGGCGATCGCCCGCGCGTCCTCGAGCACCTCGGACGGCGCCACGCCGAAACCGCGGAAGAACGTGTCCGGGTCCCGCCCCTGGTCCTCGAGGATCCCTTCCTGGCTGACGGTGTCGATGGTGACGGTCGTGCCGGGGTCGATGCTGAGGACCGGCCGCGTCCGCGCGGTCGGGAGGGCACCCCAGCTGATTGTCTCGGGGGTGGAGGGCAGATAGTGCCGGCCCTCGATCTTTCCTCGTCCGGGTTGCAGGGCCACTCGCGTTCTACCCGTGCCGGCGACCGGCGTAGGCCGGAATCGTCCTGGTCGTCGCTCGGCGCTCCGGATCGGAGGGCGCACCGGCGGACGGGACAGCGGACGACCGGACGGCGACGGCGGCCTCGGTAGGGGCCGGTCGCAGACGGTGGCGGTGGGGGCGCTGCACGCGCGTCAGAGTCGCAGCGCGACATGACGCCGAGATGTCCTGGATGTTGCAGTCGCGGTCCAGCCCTCGCTCAGCTCCAGCTCAGCGCCGCGCGTCACCCGGTGAGGAGCCCACGGAAGGGGTACCAGAGGGGCACGCGCCGGTATCCGGCGGCTGCTGTTCGTCACGCGGGCGGGGCCCGACGGCCCCGATCCGGGTCCGGCGGAAGACGTCAGCCAACGTCCAGACACGCACCGGAGACGAGGACCGGCCGACTACCGTGGCTCCACAATGAGCACACGCGGCCAGCCGGACACCGAAAGCACCGACGACACCACCGACCCCGGCAACACCGGCAACACCGGCAACACCGGCAACACCGGCAACGGGCCGACGGTGGCGGAGACCGGTGAGTTCGGGCTGATCCGGGCGATCACCCGACGCCTCCCCGTCGGGGCGGACGTCCTGCTCGGGCCCGGTGACGACGCGGCGGTGGTGGCCGCTCCCGACGGACGGGTGGTCGTCACGACCGACCTGCTCGTCGAGGGTCGGCATTTCCGGCGCGACTGGTCCTCCGCGTACGACACAGGGCGCAAGGCGGCGGCGCAGAACCTCGCCGACGTCGCCGCCATGGGCGCGCGCCCGACCGCCCTGGTGGTGGGTTTCGCCGCGCCCGGCGAGCTGCCCGTCGCCTGGGCCGAGCAGCTCGCCGACGGCCTGCGTGACGAGTGCGCGCTGGTCGGCGCGTCCGTGGCCGGCGGCGACGTCAGCTCGGCCGCCGGGATCGTGCTGGGGATCACCGCGCTCGGCGACCTCGCCGGACGAGCCCCGATCCGCCGGGACGGCGCCCGCCCCGGCGACCGGGTGGTGCTGGCGGGACGGATCGGATGGGCCGAGGCCGGCCTCGCCCTCCTGCGCGCCACCGAGCTCCCCCCCGAGATCCTGCGGGCGCACGCCGAGGTTGTGGACGCGCACCGGCGGCCCCACCCGCCCTACGCGCTCGGCCCGCTGCTCGCGGCGGCGGGGGCGCACGCGATGTGCGACGTGTCGGACGGTCTCCTCGCCGATCTCGGCCATGTCGCGGCGGCCTCCGCCGTGTGGATCGACATCGACCCCACGGCGCTGCCGGTGCCCGGACCGATCCGGGACGCCGCCGCGGTGCTGGGCGCCGATCCGCTGACCTGGGTTCTCACTGGAGGTGACGACCACGCGCTGGTCGCCTGCCTTGCTCCTACCGCCCTGCTCCCGGCCGGCTGCGTCGTCATCGGACGGGTACTGGCCGTCCCCGCCCATGTGGGCCCGGACGGGACCCGGCCTGATGACCGCGGCGCGGGTCACGGGGTGCTCGTCGGCGGGCTCGACTACCGGCGGGGCACCGGATGGGACCACTTCCGCCAGGCCACCTGAGCCCGCGGGCTCGACAACCCCCGGACACGACGGCGCCCCGTCCTCTGGAGAGAGGACGGGGCGCAACGTGTTAGGGCGCCGGCCCGCCAGGTCGCCTCGCGGCGCGATGTCGCACGTAGCGACTCAATTTGGGTCCGGGGGCCATGATACGGACCGGCGCTGTTCATAGTAACGGCCCACACCCCGACCCTGTTCCCGTTCGCTGGATACCCGTCAAACAATCCAGCGCCGCCCACCCGACTCCGTCAGACGGCGGACGGCGGACGGGTTCAGACGGCGGACGGCGTCGTGTGGGTGAGGACGATCGTCCCGATGTCGTCCACGACGCCGGTCCAACCACGGCGGAGCAGGCAGGTCGCCTCGGCGAACTCCACGACGGCCGGGCCGGTCACCGTGTCTCCCCGTCCGAGGGCCGCCCGGGGGATCACGTCGATCTCGTGCCACGCGCCGTCCGTCCAGGCCCGGCGCCGGCCGCGGCGCGCCGTGGGGTCGGGGCGCGGGGCGACCGGTCTCGGTCTGGGCCCGGGCACGGTCACCACCAGGCGGACGGCCACCGTCTCGATCTCGCGGCCCGCCGCGATGTGCCCGTAGCGGCGCAGGTGCTCGGCCTCGAAGGCAGCACGGACGGCGTCGACGAGCCCGCCGGCCCCCGCCGCACCACCGCCGCTTGCCGCACCACCGCCGCCCGCGGCCTCGCTGCCGCCGCCCCCGGGCTCCGCCACGTCGATGGTCAGCTCGTGGGACTGCCCCACGTAGCGGCAGTCCAGCCGGTGTTGGAGCACGACCGCGCCCGCGGAATCGTGGCCCCCGGCCAGGCCGGCGCCTGCCGCGAGGTCGGCGCTCGCGACGAGGTCGGCGAACGCGGCCGCCAGGTCGACCTCGCCCAGACGGCCGATCAGCGGGCGGGCGTGGTCACGCCGGACGTCGCCGATCGCCAGGCCCAGCGCGGAGAGGACGCCGGCCGCGAGCGGGACGAGGACCCTGGTCATCCCGAGCTCCTCGGCGAGCGCGCAGGCATGCGTCCCACCGGCTCCGCCGAAGGCGACCAGCACGAGCTCGCGCGGGTCGAGGCCGCGTTCCACGGAGACGACGCGCAGGGCACGGGTCATCTCGGCGTCCGCGACCGCCACCACCCCGGCGGCGGTCTCGACCGGTGAGAGCCCGAGGGGAGCGCCCAGCGCGCCCAGCGCGGCCTCGGCCGCCGCCCGCGAGAGGGTGACCTCGCCGCCGAGCCCGGCGCCGTCGGCGAGGTATCCGAGGCAGAGGTCGGCGTCGGTCACCGTGGGCCGCGTGCCGCCGCGGCCGTAGCAGGCCGGTCCCGGGTCCGCGCCGGCGGAGCGCGGGCCGACGCGCAGCGCGCCGCCGGCGTCGACCCAGGCGATCGACCCGCCGCCGGCGCTGACCGAGTGGACGTCCACGGTGGGCAGCACGATCGGTACCCCGGCGAGCACCGACTCGGAGGTGGTCAGCGCGCGGCCGTCGAGGACCGGCGCCACGTCGGTGGAGGTGCCGCCCATGTCGAAGGTCAGCAGGTCGCGCACGCCGGACAGGCCGGCCACGTACGCGGCGCCGACCACTCCCCCGGCCGGCCCGGAGAGCACGCAGCGGGCGGCGTGGCCGGCCGCCTCGGCCAGCTCGGTGACCCCGCCCGAGGACTGCATGATCATCGGGACGGTGACGTCCCGGGCGGCGCAGCGCCGCTCGAGCGCCCGCAGATAGGACGACAGCCGCGGGGTCAGGTAGGCGTCGGCGACGGCCGTGGTGAACCGTTCGTACTCGCGGAAGACCGGCAGGACCTCGCTGGAGGCCACCACCGTGACCCCGGGCAGCCGGGCGCGCAGGGCGGCCGCGACGGTGCGTTCGTGGTCGGGGTGGGCGAAGGAGAACAGCAGGCACACGGCGACCGCGTCGAGGCCGGGGACGGCCGCGACCTCCTCGACGACCCGGTCCACCTCGGCGGCCCGCAGCGGCTCGAGCACCCCGTGCGGGCCGCACCGTTCCGCCACGGTGAAGCGCAGCTCGCGCGGGACGAGGGCGGGCGGCCGGTCGAGGGTCAGGTCGTAGAGCGACGGCCGGTTCTGCCGGCCGATCTCGATCACGTCCCGGAACCCGCGGGTGGTCACCAGGGCCGTGCGGGCACCGGCCCGCTCCAGCAGCGCGTTCGTGGCGACGGTGGTGCCGTGGGCGAACGTGCCCACGAGTGGTCCGTCCAGCCCCGCGGCGGTGAGGGCGGCGAGCACTCCGTCGGACGGGTCGACGGGCACCGAGGGAACCTTGGCGAACCGCACCGCGCCGTCCGGGTCGACGGCGACCAGGTCGGTGAAGGTGCCGCCGACGTCCACCCCAAGGCGGATCTTGCCGCTTGGACGGACCCGGCCGGCGGATGACTCCTCGTGATCGACCACTCGGCTTTCCACCCCTCTGACGGCTCCCCTGACGTGCTCACTCCCGCGCCCGCCACCCTCCGGCAGGCAGTCACCCAGAGCGACGGCGCCGGGCCTCCCGATCGGCCGGTGAACGTCGGGCGCGAGCCTGGCACCGGGAGCTCCGGACGGGCGTCACAAGACCTCGCGCTCTGCACCGGACGGCCGACGCGAACCGGGTCCGTGGCCTGACCATTGCTTCTGGTGTCAGGGAAAGCCACCGACGGCCGACGGGCGGCACGGCGAGAACGCCGGCCGACCGATCGACCCGGCCAAATGGTGTCAATTGTGATGTGACGTCCGGCAGGGCACCTCAAGCGGGTCCGTCCACAGCGGGTAACCTGAGCAGACGGTAGCGAAGGGCCTGTGAACAGGCAGAGATGTACACCGTGGATAGAGGCGATTGGCCCCGTGACAGCACCGACGGTACCCGCGTCAGAACCTGACTTCGGCCCCAACGAGTGGTTGGTCTTCGAGATCTACCAGCAGTATCTCGAGGACCCGGAGAGCGTCTCCGCCGAATGGCGTGAGTTCCTCTCCGACTACCGTCCCGCGAACCCGTCCGCCCCGCATGTGGCGGGCACACTGGTCGCCGGCGACGGACAGGCGGCCGCCGCCACCGACCCCGGTTCACCGCGCCCGCCCGTGCCCTCCGCACCCTCCCCGGCACCGGGGGCGCCCGCAGCCGCGGCGGCTCCGGCGCAGGCCCAGGCCACGGCGCCGGCTGCTGCGCCCGTGGCGAAGCCGGCGGTGGCGAGGCCCGCCGCAGCCGGGGCCCAGACCCCGCTGCGCGGCGCGTCCGCCCGGGTGGTCTCGAACATGGAGACCTCGCTGCACATCCCGACGGCGACCTCCGTGCGCGCCGTGCCGGCGAAGCTGCTGGCCGACAACCGGATCGTCATCAACCGGCATCTCGCCCGGTCCAGCGGCGGCAAGATCTCCTTCACCCATGTCATCGGCTACGCCATGGTCAAGGCGCTGGTCGACCACCCGGCGATGAATGCTTCGTACGCCGAGGTCGGCGGCAAGCCCACCCTGGTGCAGCCCGAGCACGTCAACCTTGGTCTCGCCATCGACCTGGTGACGCCCAAGGGCCGCCAGCTCGTCGTCGCCGCCGTGAAGAAGGCCGAGACGCTCGACTTCAGCCAGTTCTGGCTGGCGTACGAGGATCTCGTCCGCCGTGCACGGACGAACAAGCTGACGATGGACGACTTCGCCGGCGTCACGATCAGCCTGACCAACCCCGGCGGCATCGGGACGGTGCACTCCGTCCCGCGGCTCATGGAGGGCCAGGGCACGATCATCGGCGTCGGGGCCATGGAGTACCCGGCCGAGTTCCAGGGCGCGTCGCAGCAGACCCTGTCGAAGCTCGCCATCTCCAAGATCATGACTCTGACCAGCACGTACGACCACCGGATCATCCAGGGCGCGCAGTCCGGAGAGTACCTGCGGCGCATTCACGAGCTGCTGCTCGGCGCCGACGGGTTCTACGACGAGATCTTCCACTCGCTGCGCGTGCCCTACGTCCCGGTGCGCTGGCTGCCCGACATCTCCGCGCACCACGAGGGCGACCTCGACCACGGCGCGCGGGTACTCGAGCTCATCCACGCCTACCGGGTGCGCGGGCACCTGATGGCCGACACGAACCCGCTCGAGTTCGCCATCCGCAGCCACCCCGACCTCGACATCATCGGGCACGGGCTGACCCTGTGGGACCTCGACCGGGAGTTCCCCGTCGGCGGGTTCGCCGGCCAGCGCACGATGTCGCTGCGTGACGTGCTCGGCGTGCTGCGCGACTCGTACTGCCGCCGCGTCGGCATCGAGTACATGCACATCCAGGAGCCCGCGGAGCGCACCTGGATCCAGGCCCGGGTCGAGCGCTCGGCCGAGCGGCCCGACCCGGCCGAGCAGCTCTACGTGCTGGAGCGCCTCGGCGCCGCCGAGGCGTTCGAGTCCTTCCTGCAGACGAAGTACGTCGGCCAGCGCCGGTTCTCCCTCGAGGGCGCCGAGTCGACGATCCCGCTGCTCGACGAGGTCCTCAGCCGGGCGGCGGAGGCCGCCATGGACGAGGTCGTCATCGGCATGGCCCACCGCGGGCGGCTCAACGTGCTGGCGAACATCGTCGGCAAGTCCTACCGGCAGATCTTCGACGAGTTCGAGGGCTACGTCGACCCGCAGACCGCCCACGGCTCGGGAGACGTGAAGTACCACCTGGGTGCCGACGGCGTCTACACCGACCAGGACGGCCGCACCGTCCCCGTGTCGGTGGTGGCGAACCCGTCCCACCTCGAAGCCGTCGACGCGGTGCTCGAGGGCGTGGCCCGCGCCAAGCAGGACGTGCTGGACAAGGGCTTCAGCGGCTACACCGTCCTGCCGGTGCTGATCCACGGTGACGCCGCGTTCGCCGGCCAGGGTGTGGTCGCCGAGACGCTGAACCTCTCCCAGCTGCGCGGCTACCGCACCGGCGGCACCGTGCACGTGGTCATCAACAACCAGGTCGGCTTCACCACGTCGCCGACGTCCAGCCGCTCCTCGGTCTACGCCACCGACGTGGCGCGAATGGTGCAGGCGCCGATCTTCCACGTCAACGGGGACGACCCCGAGGCGTGCGTCCGGGTCGCCACGCTGGCCTTCGCCTACCGGCAGGAGTTCAACAAGGACGTCGTCATCGACCTCGTCTGCTACCGGCGCCGCGGCCACAACGAGATGGACGAGCCGTCCTTCACCCAGCCGCTGATGTACGACACCATCGCCTCCAAGCGCTCGGTGCGCAAGGTCTACACCGAGGCGCTGATCGGCCGTGGGGACATCACCCGCGACGAGGCCGAGCATGCGATGAAGAGCTACCGCGCCGAGTTGGAGAAGGCGTTCGCCGAGACCCGGGAGACCACGACCCGGCCCACGCCGCAGCCACGGATCGTGACCACACCGGCGGAAGCAGCCGCGGCCGCCGCGGTCACCACCGCGGTGTCGCCCGAGGCGGTCAAGAAGGTCGTCGACACCCAGGTCAGCCTGCCGGACGGGTTCGTCATGCACCCGCGCCTGCGCCCGCAGATCGAGCGCCGGGCGCAGATGGTCGAGACCGCCTCCATCGACTGGGCCCTGGCCGAGACCATCGCCTTCGGGACGCTGCTCCTCAACGGCGTCTCGGTGCGGCTCACCGGCCAGGACAGCCGGCGCGGCACGTTCGGCCAGCGGCACTCCGTGCTGGTCGACCGCTACACCGCCGAGGAGCACACCCCGCTGCGCACCCTGCGCGAGGAGGGTGACTCGCAGGTGGGCACCTTCTACACCTACGACTCGCTGCTCTCCGAGTTCGCGGCGATGGGCTTCGAGTACGGCTACTCGGTGGCCCGCTCCGACACCCTGGTGCTGTGGGAGGCGCAGTTCGGCGACTTCGCCAACGGAGCGCAGTCGATCATCGACGAGTTCATCTCGGCCGGTGAGGCCAAGTGGGGCCAGCGCTCGTCGCTGACGCTGCTGCTCCCGCACGGCTACGAGGGTCAGGGCCCCGACCACTCCTCCGCCCGCATCGAGCGCTTCCTCTCACTCTGCGCGGACGGCAACATGACCGTCTCGGCGCCGTCCAGCCCGGCCAGCTACTTCCACCTGCTGCGCCGGCAGGCGTTGTCGCCCGTGCGCCGGCCGCTGATCGTCTTCACACCGAAGTCGATGCTGCGGCTCAAGGCGGCGGCGTCCTCCGTCGAGGAGCTCACCGGCGGTTCCTGGCAGCCGATCATCGACGACGCGGCGGTCAGCGACCCGGCCAGCGTGAAGCGCGTGCTCCTGTCCGCCGGCAAGGTCTACTACGACCTGGCCGCCGCGCGGGTGAAGCGCAACGACGCGCAGCGGTTCGCCCTGCTCCGCGTCGAGCAGCTCTACCCGACCCCCGGGCCGGAGCTCACCGCGCTGCTGCGCCGCTACCCGAACGTGACCGACCTCGTCTGGGTCCAGGAGGAGCCGGCGAACCAGGGCGCCTACCCGCACATGGCGCTGAACCTGCCCGAGTCGCTGCCGGACGGCCTGCGGTTGCGGCGGGTCTCGCGGCGGGCCGCGGCCGCCCCCGCGGGCGGCTCGTCCTCGGTGCACGAGCGCGAGCAGGCCGCGCTGGTCGAAGCGGCCTTCGAGGGCTGATCACCCCGCGGGCACACCCGTGCCCGCTGGCCGCATGCCGGTCAGGAGACATTCGGCGGTGAGCCGGGCCCGCTTGCTCCGGGCCCGGCTCACCGCCGGACCTCGTTGAGGCCGCCGCAGCGTCGGGACGGATACCTTTCCACCATGTACTTCACCGACCGGGGCATCGAGGAGCTGGCTGCCCGCCGCGGCGAGGAATCGGTGTCGTTCGACTCGCTCGCCGACGCTCTGCGCACCTTCGTCGACCTGCACCCGCAGTTCGAGGACGCCGTCGAGCAGCTCGCGACCTGGCTGGCCCGCCCCGACGACGACCCGGACCTCTAGCGCCACCGGCCGAGAGCAGGCCGGCGCGCCGTGCCGCGCCGGGATCAGCCCGTCGCTGTCGGGTTCGGGGGAACGGCGCCCTGTCGGCCGATCACCCGAGCGTCCCCGAACACGGTGCTGCTGCGGTAGTAGGCATAGCTGCTGTCGACGGTCTCCTCCTCGCCGAGGAGCGTGGTCGACAGCCTCAACCGCAGGATGCCGGTCACATCCAGGTCGACCTGCTCCGCCTCGCCGAGGCCGAGGGTGTACTCCGTGAGCCGGCGGCCGTCACCGTGCACCTCGACCAGGTATTTCACCGAGCTCGTGGCGTCGTCGGCGAGACCGACCGTGGTCTGGAAACGCAGGAAGTGCCGGCCCAGGTCGAACTCCACCTGACCGACCTTCAACGGCTCTTCGTGGTAGGAGTACGCGACGGCATTGATGATCAGACTGCGCGGTTGCGCGACACCGCCCACCGTCGCCTGCCCGGTCTCCACCGACCCCCGGACCTGTAGTTGCCTGCTGTCGGCGAGATGGACGGTGACCTCGGCGTTCGGGTCGTCCGAACCGTTCTCCGCCAGTGCGGCGGCCGGATCCCGGGGACCGGACGAGCGTTCCTCGACGGCGTCGATCGCCCCCAGGACCACCCCGAGACCCACCAGACCGGCAAACGGCACGATCAGCACCAGCAGGAGGATCCCCACGGGGCGCCGCCAGAACGACCGCGGGCGGCGCGGTGGCGAGTGCGGCCAGGTCACATAACCCGCCGGACGGCCCGGTGCGGGCGACCACGCCTGGCCGGCTGCCGGGTGTCGGTACTGCGGCACGGGAGTGTGCGGCGCCGGGGACCGCTGCCACCACTGCGCCGCGGGGACGGCCGCGGAGGCCCCCGGCCAGTGAGCATGCCCCGGACGCGGCGCGGGAGCGGGCCCAGGCACCGATCGCGACGTCGGGTCCGGAGAGGACGCCGGCTCAGGCCCCGCGCCGGGCTGCGACCGCGGATACGGCGGGTCGGCCCCACCTCCCGAGTCCGCCCCGCTCACGGCCCGTGCGGCCGCCCCCTCCGCGGCATCAGCCGCTCGTGCGGGCTCGTTCTCCGGTCCCGGCGCCGCCAGGGCGTCGGCGGCGGGCCGCGGATCGGCTGCGGCCGGGTTCTCGTCACCGGGCCCCAGTTGCTCCCACGAGTCGTACTTGCGGGTCCCCATCCGCGTGGGCCCGGTGTCGAGGACCGCCGCTGCCGGGCCCGACACCCGGGTACCCGCCGGCGGGACGTCCAGTGCCGGCCAGGGTGGCAGGCCCTCAAGCCCCTCGGCCGCCGCCGCCAGCATGCGCACAGTGTCCTGTGCCGTCCGCGGGCGCTGAGCCGGATCCTTCTCGAGCAGGCCGGCGACGACGTCCCACAGCGGCTCGGGGATACCGGGTGGCCGGCCGGGCACGAGGTCGACGTGCGCGCGCAGCGCGGCGATGGGCGGGCGGTCCGCGAACGGGCTCACCCCGCAGAGCAGCTCGTAGAGGACGACTCCGACGGCGTAGAGGTCGGCGGCGGTGTCGGCCCGGCCCGCCTCGATGGTCTCCGGTGCCATGTAGTGCGGGGTGCCGAGCACCCCCGACAGCTTCGTCAGGCTCGTCGAGCCGTCCAGCAGCCGGGCGATGCCGAAGTCGGTGACCATGGCCCGCCAGGCATCGGTGTCGCCCCGCGCCATCAGGATGTTCTCCGGTTTGAGGTCACGGTGGACGATCCCGAGCTCGTGGGCGGCACCGACGCCGTGGAGGATCTCGCTCGTCGCGGTCACGGCCTCCAGCGGGGCCAGGGTGCGGCGGCGGCGGATCTCCCGGCGCAGGTCGGATCCGTCGACGAGGTCCATGACGATCGCGAGCTGCCCGCGCTCGGCCACAAGGTCGTGCACCCGCACCGTGTGGGGCGAGTCGAGCCGGCGCAGGATGGAGCGCTCACGCAGGAAGCGGGCGACGAGCTCCTCGTCGGTCGCCAGCTCGGCGCGCAGCACCTTGAAGGCGAACACGGTCCCGTCGTCGGAGCGGCCGCGCCACACCTCACCCATGGCGCCGCGGCCGATCAGGGAATCCAACGTGTACGCACTACCGAGGCGTTGGGCCAATGTCCCGTCCCGTGTTCGTCATGCCGGCAACCGCGTCCACGCCCATGACACCGCGCGGACGGGATGGTCGACGACATAGTGTCGCAGATCGGACGCGGAACGGCGCAGAACCACAGAAGCCCAGGTACCGGGTCCTCCCACTCGCCGGGAGCGGTCAACCGGCTACGGCGTGAGAACGAGTTTCCCGAAGACCTCGCCATCCGCGAGACGCTCGAACGAGGCGCGGGCGTCGGTGAGCGGGCGGACGTCGTCGATCAGCGGGCGGGTACCGGTGCGGTCGAGGAGCTCGACGAGGTCCGCGAGTTCGCCGCGGGTGCCCATCGTCGAACCGATCACCGAGAGCTGCAGGAAGAAGATCCGGTTGAGCTCGGCCGGCGGGTTCGGGCCGCTCGTGGCGCCGGAGCAGACGATCCGTCCGCCCGGGCGCAGTGAGCGCACCGAGTGCGACCAGGTCGCGGCCCCGACCGTCTCGATCACTCCGTCCACGCGCTTCGGCAGGCGCGCGCCCGACTCGACGGCGAGATCGGCCCCGAGCTCGAGCGCCCGCCTACGCTTGGACTCGTCCCGAGAGGTGACGAACACGGTGTGACCGGCCGCCTTGCCGATCACCAGGGCCGCGGTGGACACTCCGCCACCGGCTCCCTGGACGAGCAGCGTCCCGCCACCACCCGCCGGCAGGCCCGCCCGGTTGACCACCATGCGGTACGCCGTGAGCCAGGCCGTGGGCAGGCAGGCCGCCTCCTCCCACGACAGCGCCGCCGGCTTGGGCACAAGGTTCCCCCGCGGGACGGCGATCCGCTCCGCGAGCGTGCCGGGATGCAGCTCGGAGAGCAGGGTCCGCTTCGGGTCCAGGGTCTCGTCACCGCCCCCGCGAGCCGGGTCACCGATGACGGCATGGACGATCACCTCGTCGCCGTCCGCGCTGACCCCGGCCGCGTCGCAGCCCAGGATCATGGGCAGGCGCTCGGGCGGCAGCCCAACTCCGCGCAGGCTGAACAGGTCGTGGTGGTTGAGCGCGGCGGCCCGCACGGTGACCGTGGTCCAGCCCTCGGGCACGACCGGTTCCGGCTGGTCGCCGACCACGAGGCCGGCCAGCGGGTCGTCCGGGTTGATGGAGACGGCGGCGGCGGCGAGCACGAGGGTAACCCTAGGATGACGCTCCCCACCAACGCCACCGAACCGTCCGCTCCACGCTCGGTCCGATCCGTGTCCGATCCGTGTCCGGTTCCGGTGAACGCGGCATACGACAGCGCCCGACGCCGCCGTTGCTCTTCGTCATGGTTCGCCCCGATCCCGCCGCACGCCGCGGAAGCCGGGGAGATCGACCACAGGCCGATTGACAGGCTTCGGGCAGCCCGGCCGTCGCGCGGTCGGACCGGATGTGTTGAACTCAATCCCGTGGTTACACAGGGGAGTACGCCGGCCCCCCTCAGCCGGGACACAGTCAGCCGGGACGCAGGCGGCCGGGACGGGGGCGGCCGTCGGTTCGGCTGGCGACGGCGCCGGCCGGCGCCCGTACCGGAACCGCCGGTGGTGCTCGTGACAGACGGCGATCCAGTGATCATCGTCCCGTCAGCGGACTTCGTCTGCTGCTCCTACAAGGGCTGCGGCGCGCTGCGCCCACTGACCGAGGCCAGCGAGAACCGCCCCTGCCCCGGCTGCGGCCGGGTCTGAGGCGGCGCCCCGGGCTCCTGGGCGGCGGCGGTCTCCCGGATTCCGAACGGCGACCGCCGCGGAACTCTGAGGTTCCGCGGCGGTCGCGTTAGGCTCTGTCTTTCCCTGCCCGCAGCGCTCCGGACGACCCGAGCCCTGCCGCGGCGGAGGTGCTAGCGGCGTGCGACTCCGTCGGCGCGGGCTGCCGCGGCAACCGCGGTCGAGACCGCGGGCGCGACACGCTCGTCGAAGACGCTCGGGATGATGTGGTCGTCGGCCAGCTCGTCGGCGATCACCTCGGCGAGTGCCCGGGCGGCCGCGAGCTTCATGCCCTCGGTGACCCGGCTGGCGCGGACGTCCAGCGCACCGCGGAACAGACCCGGGAAGGCCAGCACGTTGTTGATCTGGTTCGGGTAGTCGCTGCGGCCGGTCGCCACGATCCGGGCGTACTTGTGCGCGATCTCGGGGTCGATCTCCGGGTCCGGGTTGGCCATCGCGAAGACGATCGCCTCCGGCGCCATCGTGGCGACGGCCTCCTCGGGCACCTTGCCCGCGGAGAGGCCGAGGTAGACGTCCGCCCCGGCGAGTGCCTCGTTGATCGAGCCGCGCAGGCCGGCCTTGTTCGTCTCGGCGGCGAGGGCGGCCTTGACCGTCGTCAGGCCGTCCCGACCGGGGTAGATCATGCCGCGACTGTCGCCGACGGCGATGTCACCGATGCCGGCGGCGAGCAGGATGCGGGTGACGGCCACACCGGCGGCGCCGGCGCCCGACACGACGGCCCGCAGGTCGCCGAGGGTCCGCCCGGTCAGCCGGGCGGCGTTCTCCAGCGCGGCGAGCGCGACGATCGCGGTGCCATGCTGGTCGTCGTGGAAGACGGGGATGTCGACGCGGTCCTGGAGCATCGACTCGATCGCGAAGCACCGGGGGGCCGAGATGTCCTCGAGGTTGACGCCACCGAAGCCCGGGGCGAGGCGGGCGACCGTGTCGACGATCTCCTCGACGTCGGTGCAGTCGAGGCAGATCGGCACGGCGTCGACCCCGCCGAAGTGCTTGAAGAGGGCGGCCTTGCCCTCCATGACCGGCAGGGCGGCCGCGGGGCCGATGTCACCGAGGCCCAGGACGGCCGTTCCGTCGGTCACCACGATCACGGTGTTGGAACGCCAGGTGTACTCGTCGGCCAGGGCCGGCGTCTCGGCGATCGCCGTGCACACCCGGGCCACGCCGGGGGTGTAGGCGAGCGAGAGGTCCTCGCGGTTGTTCAGAGGTGCGGTCAGCCCGATCCCGATCTTCCCGCCCCGGTGCAGCGCGAAGGCGGGGTCGTCGTCGGACGGGCGCGGGCTCGGCCCGTCGAACCCCGGCGACGTCACCGGTGCCGCGGGCGAGACGGGCCCATCGGTCGGGGCCGCGAGGGACGAGTCGAGGGTCGTGTGGTCTGTGGTTGCGGTCACGAAAGGGGCTCCTCGGACAAGCCACGGCGGTTCCGTCCGGCGAACGGTGTCACTGACCGGACGTGGCTGGACGTTCCCGGGGCCCCGGCGAAGATCGGGCGTTCGCGGGGCGGCGGGCACTGCTGCGCCACCTCGACGTGTGAGGTGGCTGGACTGCCACATGCCTGCGACGGGGGTGGCCCGACGCTGCTTCCAATATGGCACGCGCGAGGCTCCGGGCCTCCCGGTCCGGTTCACCGGCGGCCAACCCGGGATGACATCCGCGTGAAACATGCGTGCGTCGCCCGGGCGCCGTGACGTAGCTGAACTGTGACGTAATGGCACTTGTCGGGCTCCCCGGGATGAGTCCAACCTCCGCCGCTCACAACCGTCTGTCGCCTCGTGTTTCCCTACCTGTCGCCCATCCGACTCCGACGGGCGGTGCCGCCGGAGTCCGCACCGCCAGGTCCGGCACACCCGGCCGCCTGCCAGGCCCACCTGAGGGCCGGGGCACGGCGGGAGCCAGGGCACACGACGGCCGGCCGCCGCACGTCCTCGCGCCGGCCACCCTACCGATCAGCCGATCAGCTCCCCGGCCGCGCCCGCCAGCCGACGCGGGCCGGCGCCGGTCCGCTCCCGGGGACCCGCTGGAAGGCCGCCACCGGAGCTGCCGTTGCGTTTCTGGAAACGACCTGAAACCGGCCCGCATCGTCCGACCCGGGTGCGGAATCCACCGCGTTTCAAGCCGGTTTCCACACAGGCGCGACGGCAATGATCTCGTGCCTCGCGACACATCCACGACCGATAAAGCGTGAGACGATTCACTCGAAACGCGAGCGTTGTTCGTCCGTGGACCTGCGGAGTGCGACAGGCGACACGCGGGGGTTTCGAACACGGCTCGAGCCGGCCCGCGATCACCATCCGCCGACCGTCATCTCACAGAGCGGAAGCCCCGCGTGTCAGGCTGATCCTGATGTCAACCAGTCGAAGCGGGACGTCCACCGACGGCACACGGCAGGCGACGAGGCTGACCGGGAATCGCCGCGCCCAACCTAGTAGCGTGCGTTGTCGTGGAGGTAACCGAGCTGCCGATCGCCGATGCCTGGTTGTTCACCCCTCGCCAGCACTCCGACCCGCGCGGAACATTCCTCGAATGGTTCCGCGTCGACGCGCTGGAATCGGTGACCGGGCACCGGCTTGAACTCGCCCAGGCGAACGCCAGTGTCAGCCGGGCGGGAACGCTGCGCGGCGTGCACTACGCCCAGGTGCCGCCCAGCCAGGCAAAGTACGTCACCTGTGTCAGCGGCCGCGTGCTGGACTGTGTCGTCGACATCCGGGTCGGTTCGCCGACCTTCGGGTCGCATGCGGCCGTCCTGCTCGACGACGTCGACCGGCGGGGCCTCTATGTCTCCGAGGGGCTCGGGCATGCCTTCATGGCGTTGACGGACGGCGCCGCGATCACCTATCTGTGCTCCACGCCGTACACGCCGGAGCGCGAGTTCGGGATCAACCCGCTCGATCCCGACCTGGCCCTGCCGTGGCCGGCCGAGCTGACCCCGCTGCTGTCGGAGAAGGACACCGCCGCGCCGACACTGAGCCAGGCCGCGGCGGCGGGCCTGCTCCCCACCTACGCCGACTGCCGGGCGTTCTACGACTCGCTGCGGCCGCTGAGCACCGGCGCGAGCCGCGGCTGACCCGCCGCCCGCCCGGGCGGCTCACGCCCGGGGTGGCCGGCTGCGGCGCAGTGCACGCGGGCGCGGCCAGTACCGCGCCACGACCCGACCGAGGACGTCGCCGGCCGGGATCATCCCGAACGTCGCGCTGTCGGTGCCGGTGCGCACGTTGTCCGAGCGCAGCCACCAGGATCCGTCCGGGTCGGTGAACTCGGCCCGTTTGACCCCCAGCCCGCGCTCGGGCAGCCGCGCCACCACCACGTCACCCGGTCTGGGTGACGCGCCCCACAGCACGAGGCATGTGTCGCCGTCGTTCAGGGTTGGTTGCATCGACTCGCCGCGGACAGCGACCGCCCGCACGGAAACACGTGGCCTCACGGGGGTAGGTTGCCAGAAGGCGGGAAACTGGTCCGCGGACTCCTACTCGCGATCCACGTCCCGCGATCGCAACCACCCAGGGCCGACCCGCCCGGCGCGGACGCGGCCGCCCCTGGGCGACAGACCCGAGGCGATACAGAGAGGACGGCGGCATGAGCCTGCTGCATCCCGCGATCAGCGTCAGTGCCCACTGTGACCTGCCCTGCGGCGTCTACGACCCGGCCCAGGCGAAGGTCGAGGCCCAGTCGGTCAAGGCCATCCAGGAGAAGTACCAGGCCAACACGGACCCGGAGTTCCGGGCCCGGGCGCTCGTCATCAAGGAGGAGCGCGCCGAGCTGGTCAAGCACCACCTCTGGGTGCTCTGGACCGACTACTTCAAGCCGAACCACCTCGAGAAGTACCCCCAGCTGCATGACCTGTTCTGGCAGGCCACCAAGGCAGCCGGCGCGGCCGGCGCCAAGGGCTCGGTCGACCCGACACAGGGCCAGAAGCTCCTGGACCTGATCGACGAGATCTCCACGATCTTCTGGGAGACGAAGGCCGCCGCCTGAGACTCGGGCGACAGGTAGGGCCGGGCGTTCCCCCGGGTGGCCGAGTGCCATCCCGGCGGGGGCGCCCGGTTTTGTGTGTGGGTCGGGTGTCCCGTCGGCCGGTGGGGCGAGCGCCTGTGATCCCGTCCACCGGGGATCTAAATGATCACATCCCGGGAGCGGACATGATCAGACCTGCCCGGCACGGGGACGTCGAAGCCGTCCTCGCCCTGGTCCGCGGCCTCGCCGCCTACGAGCGCGAGCCGGACGCGGTCGCGATGACCGCCGACGACCTCACCATGGCCCTGTTCGGCGACCCACCCGCGGCGCACTGCCTGGTGGCGGGGTCGCCGAACCCGGCCGGCGACGTGGCCGACGTTGTGGGCTTCGCGATGTGGCACCCGACCTTCTCCACCTGGACGGGGAAAAGCGGGATGTACCTGATCGACCTGTTCGTCCGGCCCGAGCACCGCCGCGCCGGGCACGGCCGGGAGCTGCTGACCGAGCTCGCCCGGATCTGCGGGCGGCGCGGCTACCTGCGGCTGGAATGGGCCGTCCTGGACTGGAACACCCCCGCGCACGCCTTCTACCGGTCGGTGGGGGCGGCACCCACCTCGGAGTGGACCACCTGGCGGCTGGACGCCCGCGCGATCGACACGCTGGCAGGCCCCCGCCCACATCACGACAGCGTTACCTGACGTGCGCCTTCCCGGCTGAAACCGTGCCCTGAAGGTCACTGTCACCTGACCTCCGCACCGGCACCCCGGCCGCCCGCGGCCACCTGGTCGGCCGTGCCCGGCGCCGAGAACACCCAGGTGGCCGGGCAGGAAGCGGCCATCCGCGACCAGTCGGGCCTTCGGCGCCCTCTTCTGATCACCCGACCTGCGATACCCCAGGCGGGCTGGGTACGGTGGTGAACGACGGGGCCCACGCGAGTCGGACCTCCTCGGCAGGGCCATCATCGGAGTAACGCCCCGATGGATCGGGCAGGCGCCGGCACCGGAGTGTCGTCCGGAAACGGACGCAACACCACGGGTCGCGGGAAACCCGCCTCGCAGCGCCGGCGACCGCAAGACACCGGCAACAGCAAGGCACCGATCACGGGACGGAACCCGAGCCAGACCCAGCCAGATCGAGATCCACGAACGAGCGACACCCGGTGGCGGAAACACCCGACACAAAGGCACGAAGACCGACATCATCGACGAGGACCTTCCTCGCACGACCCGGGCTCTTGGGGGTAGGAACGTGAATCCGACGCCTTCGACCGGCGGCGCGGAGAACTCCGGCGGCACCTCGGGCGAGGCCACCCACGGCGGCGGCCCGCACGACGTCGTCCAGCTCACCCTGCCCGCCGCGAGCGCCTATCTGACCGTCCTGCGGACGGCCACCGCGTCGCTCGCGGCCCGGCTGGACTTCACCCTCGACGACATCGAGGATCTCCGGATCGCGGTGGACGAGGCGTGCGCGCTGCTGCTCGTCTCCGCCGTTCCCGGCTCGTCGCTGGAATGCAGGTTCGCCCTCGAGCCCGGCGTCATGAAAGTCCTGGTAACCGTCGAGAGCCTCGACGGCGAGCCGCCCTCCACCGAGACGTTCGCCTGGACGGTGCTGACCGCGCTGGCCGGCGACGTCTCCAGCTCGACCGGTCCGGGCTCCCGGGTAAGCATCGCCCTCCAGAAGCGCCGCGGTGTCCGGGCCGACCTGGGTGAGCCCCCGGCCGGGCACGTCCGCGGCTCCGGCGCGGCCTCCACAGCGGCCCTCGGCGACACGGTAGGCACGTCGTGACTTCAGCCGGCAGAACACCCACCACCCCTCGTACGGTCCCCACGAACCGCGCGGGCGACCCGGTCGCGGCACTCAGCCAGCGCGGTGCCGGCGACATCACCAGCGCTGACATCGCCAGCGCTGACACCGCCGGCCCCGACGTCGGCGGGATCACCGGGACGGCGCACGAGGCCGACGGCCTGGCCGAACGCGGATCCGGGCCTGGCGCCGAGCACGGTGGTCCGCCGCCCGCCTCGGCCGTGGGCGAGCAGGCCCAGCCCGACGAGGCCGTCGACGCCGCCGGTGCGGGCTCCCGCTCCGGCGCGTCCGGGCACGGCGCCGGGTCGCCGGATCGGATCCGGGCCCGCGCGCTGTTCGTCCGGCTGGTGTCGCTGCCCGAGGGAGATCCGGAACGGGCCGCCCTGCGCGACCAGCTCGTCCGCATGCACCTTCCCCTCGTCGAGTACCTCGCCCGGCGGTTCCGAAACCGCGGCGAGCCGCTCGACGATCTGGTGCAGGTCGCGACCATCGGGCTGATCAAGTCCGTCGACCGGTTCGACCCGGAGCGCGGGGTCGAGTTCTCGACCTACGCGACCCCGACCATCGTCGGGGAGATCAAGCGGCACTTCCGCGACAAGGGCTGGGCGATCCGGGTGCCCCGTCGGCTCCAGGAGCTCAAGCTCTCGCTGACGAAGGCGACCTCCGAGCTGTCCCAGTCGCTGGGCCGCTCGCCGACGGTCAGCGAGATCGCCCGTCACCTGGAGATGAGCGAGGAAGAGGTCCTCGAGGGCCTCGAGTCGGCGAACGCCTACTCGGCCGTCTCGCTGGACGCGCCCGACTCCGGGGACGACGAGGCTCCGGCCGTCGCCGACACCCTGGGGGTGCAGGACGAGTCGCTGGAGGGCGTGGAGTACCGCGAGTCCCTCAAGCCGCTGTTGGAGAAGCTTCCCCCGCGGGAGAAGCGCATCCTGCTGCTCCGCTTCTTCGGCAACATGACCCAGTCGCAGATCGCGAACGAGCTCGGCATCTCGCAGATGCACGTGTCCCGGCTGTTGGCCCGCACACTGGCCCAGCTCCGCCGCGGGCTACTGGAAGACGGCTGAGCCGACCAGCATTCGGTACGCCCCGGGGCCGCACCCCCGCCCCTGGCCCGGCCAACCGCCCGGCCTGAGCCTGACTGCTCACCAGCAGCAGCCCGTCCAGCACCTGTCTGTCCAGCAACGCCTGTCCAGCAACGCCTGTCCTGTTCGCTGCCCGTCCGACCCGCGCTCGGCGCGGGTGCCGCACGGCACAGCCTGCCGGCGAACCGACCCCTGGGCCCGGGTCGGTTCAGCTCCTCACCCGGCCGCCCAGCCCGCCACGATCAAGCGTCGCCATCTTCGGCCGGCCTGGCGTACCCGCCGCCGAAGCCCAGGGACACGATGATCGCGAGCGGAACTACCACCAGCGGCACACCATAGCCGTACAGACCACCCTGCAACAGGCCCCAGGCAACGGGGAGACACAGAACCTGTGTCACCAGCGCAGGCGACCGGAAACCGGACCGGCCGCGCAGGACCCCCCAGGTCACCAGGCCCAGGCAGGCCGCGCCCACCAGAGCGAGCACACCACCGGTCTCCGCCCGGCCGACGTCCTCGATGTCGGAACCGAAGCCCCGGACAACCAGCAGCGCGCCCAGGCCCGCGAGCACCGCCGTCTCAACGCCGAGCAGCACGCCAGCGGCAAGCAGCGGACGCGGTACGACCCGCGCGCTCGGTGCCGGAGCAGGGCCGGACGCCCCGACGGGGCCGCGGTTGGTACCCATCCGCCGAGATTACGTCCCGTTCGCCACGACGGCGCTGGGGACCACGCCGCGAGGCCCACGCCACGGCGCGGGATCCGCACGGACGGTGTGAGAGTTTTCCCAGCCGACGCCCGGAATGGTTGCGCAGGCTACCGTATTGGCATGCGCGGGCTGCTGGTCGTCAATCCGGTCGCGACCACCACTACCGAGCGGGTCCGCGACGTGCTCGCCACCGCTCTCGCCGCGGACGTCGCCCTGGAGACGGTGGTCACCAAGGGGCGCGGCCACGGGCTGGAGCTGGGTGCCCGGGCCCGCGAGCTCGGCATCGACGTGGTGATCGTCCTCGGTGGCGACGGCACCGTGAACGAGATCGTCAACGGCCTGGTCGAGAGCGGCCCGGCGGGCGAGGGCCCGGCACTCGCCGTCGTCCCGGGCGGGAGCACGAACGTCTTCGCCCGAGCGCTCGGGTACTCGGCGTCGCCGGTGGAGGCCACCGGGGAGCTGCTTGCCGCGCTGCGCGAGGGCCGCTCCCGGCAGGTGAGCGTGGGCCGGGCCCGGTACGGCGACCAGACCCGCTACTTCACCTTCTGCCTCGGCATGGGTCTCGACGCCGATGTGGTCGCCGCGGTCGAGCGTCGCCGTGACAAGGGACGTCGCAGCACCGCCGGGCTCTTCCTGCGCTGCGCGACCGCCGAGCTCGTCCGCCGGGTCGGGCGCTCCGGCCCGGCGATCAGCATCACCGCGGCGGGCGGCATCCTGGGTGGGGTGGCCACCGGGCGCGCGGCGCCCGACGGCGACGCGCCCGACGGCGACGCGGCTGACGGCGACGCGCGGGACACCGAGGCCGGCGGGGCGGCCGGCACCGGGGAGACCGGCGGGGCGGCTGTCGACCACTCCGAGCCCGGGGCGCAGGGCCGTGAGCCCGTCGAGGTGTCGCTCGCGATCGTCTGCAACACCCGGCCCTGGACCTACCTGAACAACCGGCCGGTCGCCGCCTGCCCGGAGGCCTCCTTCGACACCGGCCTCGACCTGGTGGGGCTGCGCCGCGCCAGGCTGTCGAGCGTGCTGCGGACGGGGCTCCAGATGCTGGGCGACGAGCCGACCCCCCGGGGGCGCAACGTCGTCACGCTGCACGACGCGGCGGCGGTGACCCTGCGGGCCGATCAGCCGGTCGCGGTGCAGATGGACGGCGAGGTCCTGGGGAACTTCGAGCTGGTGGAGCTCACCGACCACCCGCGGGCACTGCGCGTCATCGCCTAGCCCGACCGAATCGCCCGAGGCTCCTGAGCGTCGTCACCTGAGCCGGGACCGAGTCGACTGAAGCTCCTGAGCCGACTGAGAGCGCTCGCTCAGGGGCGCCGCAGCGCCTGGCCGACGCCCACGGGGTCGTCACAGATCACGCCGTCCACACCGGCGTCGCGCAGCTCGATCGCCGTCGCCGGGTCGGTGACCGTCCAGGTGACGAGGCGGAGGCCGGCCCGCCGCGCGCGCGGGACCGCGTCGGTCACGCCCAGCACGGCGGACACGTGCGCGTGCAGCTCCGTGTGGCCCGCCGAGCGGGCGTAGGCGACCCCGCCGCTCACCGACATCCGCGGCATCGTGAGGAACGCGGTCGCGACGCCGAGCCCGGCGTCGCGGATCGCCTCGATCGCGAACCAGTCGAAGGACGAGACTGTGATTCCCGACACAGATCGGCTTGCCGGCGCCGGGTTCCCGGTGGAGCTCGGCCCACTCGATTCGCCGGCCGGCCCACTCGATTCGCCGGCCGGCCCACTCGATTCGCCGGCCGGCCCACCCGCCGAGCCGGTCGCGGAAAGCGCTCCGTTCGAGGGAAGCGCTCCGTTCGCGAATGGCGTACCGGGGCCGGGCGGCGCACCGGCGGCCAGCTGGGCGAGCTGTGGGTCGACGTCGGATGGCGCACCAGGGGCCGGCGCTGTCGCCTGATCGAGGTGCGCGCCGGTGACGGAGGAGCCCGGCAGCCCGCGAGCCCGCAGCAGCTCGATGAGCGCGCGGGCCGTCCGCTCGCGTGGAGCGTCGAAATCCGGCTGGCCCGGCTGGTTCTTGATCTCCAGGATGAGGCGGCCACGGCCGTCCCAGACGTCGAGCATCTCGGTCAGCAGTGGGATGCCACGGCTGGCGAGCTCACTGGTCGACCGGCGGATGACGGCCCGACCGCCCAACCGCGGCAGCCGCGCGTCGTGCACACACACCAGGTCGCCGTCGGCGCTGCGGCGCACGTCGAGCTCGACGCCGTCCGCACCTGCCCGTAACGCGGCGTCTACCGCCTCGAGCGTGTTCTCCGGACCGGGTGTCCGGCTTCCACGATGGCCCAGAACCTCCATCGCCCCATCCTGCGCGGTCCGTTCCATGCGGTCACGCCGCGTGGAGAGTGGATCGGTCGGGTGTTCCGCGACTCACCTGCCGTCGGTTACCTGCGGTCAGTTCACGTGCTGGTCGTATGCCCCGCTGTCAGCGCGGTTGCCTGCGTGGTCCTCAGTGCTACGCCGGCCGACCGCGCCACTCCACACGGCGACAGCCAGATCGACACCAAGAGGGCAGCCTAGCACGAGATGACTAACCGGCATCACCCGACAGGCCAACATCGTTTGACCCTGCGGGGCGAGCCGACCCATCGTTACGCCACAACGATTCAACATGATCCGAAGGTCCTCGAAGTACTACAAACCACGGGATCCACTCGTGATGACCACCGGCCGACGTAGGGCAGGGTGATCCTTGGTCCGCTTGTGTCCCCGTCGGACAGGTAGCGGCCAGACCGGGCGTGACGGACCATGCAGGTTCTTGCGCCCCTGCCCGTTCCGGTGGGAGGGTGGCGAATGTCCGAGGTGGATGCACGTGCAGTTGGGTCCGCACACATGCACTCGCACAAGCCCCGGTCGCCGCGACCCGATCAGACATCCGGAATTTTCTTCTGGGACGCGACGCAACCAAGGCGGCTCACCGAGCGTCTGATGTGCAGTGTGACCCGAGACGAGAGAGGGAGTAGTACGCATGGACTGGCGCCACAGAGCGCTCTGCCGTGAAGAGGACCCCGAGCTCTTCTTCCCGATCGGTACGACCGGTCCGGCAGAACGCCAGGTCGAAGAGGCGAAGGCCGTCTGCAGGCGGTGCGCAGTCACTAGTGACTGCCTCAACTGGGCACTGGACACCGGGCAGGATTCCGGCGTCTGGGGCGGGTTGAGCGAGGATGAACGTCGGACGCTCAAGCGCCAGGTGCGGCTGAGAGTCCGGACCGCCCAAGCCCGGGGCGCCCCACACTGGGCGCGATCGAGCCGGTCGGCATCAGGACCGATCAGGCCTACCTGAGGTAGGCCGCACACAACCGAACAATGATCGTGAACCGCCTGTCCGCGTACGGACGGACCGGATGTCCACTGCGGAGCCACGCAGTGGTCCGTTCCCATCCGCTCGCGGGTCGATCGACGCATGCCCGAGGCGAGATTCACGATACGCATCACCATCGGCCGCTCTGTCCGCTGGTCCGGCGCACACCCCTGCGCGGACCCGGACGGAGCGGCCGAAAAATCTTTCGGGTCGGCATCCCCTTCGGGGTACTCGGCCTCCCCGCCGGCACCATCGGCGGCGCCCGATGCGCCACGACCGCCCTGCGGCGACGACACGACCGCCGTACGCGGATCGTGAACAGAGGACACATTGGCCTGCATACCCGCGCCAGCGAGGCCCAAACACACAACTTCAAGAAAGTGGGATCGACAGGAGCGCCTCGGTCCCTCGTGCCGGACCGGCCTGCAGCCGGATGGTCCCGCGCATCTCGCCCAGCACCAGCTGACGGACGATCTGCAGCCCGAGCCGGGGTGAGTGCTCGAGCTGGAAGTCGTCCGGCAGGCCGGCGCCGTCGTCGGCGACCACGACGTCGAGGCGGTCCTCGGCGCGCCGCACGCGGAGCTCGATCGCTCCCGACGATCCATCGAACGCATGTTCGACAGCATTCTGCAGAAGTTCCGAGAGCACAAGGGCCAACGGCGTGGCGAGTTCGCCCGAAAGCCGGCCGAACGACCCGATCCGCCTGGTCGTCGCGCGGGTCCCGGTCGACGCGAGGTCGACGGTCACCGAGGTGATCTGGTCGGCGATCTCGTCGAACGGGACGGACTCCCCCAGCGTCTGGGAGAGCGTCTCGTGGACGACGGCGATCGAGGTCACCCGGCGCACCGACTCGCGCAGCGCGTCGCGGGCCTCGTCCGCCTTCGTCCGGCGCATCTGCAGGCGCAGCAGCGCCGCCACGGTCTGCAGGTTGTTCTTGACCCGGTGGTGGATCTCCCGGATCGTCGCGTCCTTGCTCAGCAGCTGGGCCTCCCGGCGCCGCAGCTCCGAGACGTCGCGGACGAGGACCAGCACCTCGCGGATCGCGCCGGGGAAGAGCGGGATGGCCCGCAGCAGCACGACCGTGCTGCCCACCTCGATCTCGACCTCGACCGGCCGGCGCCGGCTGATCGCGTGCCAGACCGCGGGTGTCGTGGCCGGCAGGTTGAGCGCGCGGTGCACGGTGCGCAGGTCCTCACCGGTGACGTTCCCGGTGTGGCCGAGCCGGCGGTACGCCGACAGCGCGTTCGGGCTGGCGAAGATCACCTTGCCGGCGCCGTCGAGGCGCATCATGCCGTCACCGACCCGCGGCGCCTCGGGCAGCTCGGCGGAGCTGCCCCGGAACGGGAACGCACCCTCGGCGATCATCAGGGCCAGGTTGTTCGCGCCCTGCAGGTAGGCGGACTCCAGCGCGCTCGGCGTCCGGGTCGTCGCGAGGTTGGTGTCCCGGGCCAGGACGGCGATCACCCGGTCGCCGTGGCGCACCGGGATCGCCTCGGTGCGCACCGGCACCCCGCCGTCCCACTCGGGCTCACCCTCCCGCGCGATCCGGTGCTCGCGCCAGGCGTTCTGCACGACCCACCGGTTGATGACGACGCTGCCGACCTCGTCGTTGTGATACGCGGTGGGTCCGGTCGTGGGACGTACCTGCGCGACGACCTGGAACTCCATGCCGCCGGCGTGCCCCGCCCGCACCGAGCCGGACCGCACCGGGACAAGCAGCAGCAGGTCCGCGAAGGACAGATCGGCGAGCAGGGCCCAGTCCGCGACGAGCGCATGGAGATGGTCGATGTCGTCGCCGCTGAGATCGGTGCTCGCTCGCAGGGCGTCGGCGAGGGTTCCCACGGGACGCAGACTGCCAGACGCCGTGGTGGGCGTGCCGGGCGGCCGGGCCGGAATGCGCCGTACGCTCGCCGACGTGACGCCCGACAGCACCATCACCACCCCATCCGCGACCTCGGCCGACGCATCGGACGGCGTCCCGGCCAGCCCCGCCGGCACCGTGCCCGGCCCCGCGGGCGGCGCGACCAGCCACGCGAACAGCCCCGCCCCGCTCGGCTGGCTGGGCGAGGCGGCCCGGCTGCGGGCCGAGGCCGGGCTGCACCGCGTGCTGCGCCCCCGGGCGCCCCGCGCCGAGCGCGGGCCCACGGGCGCGCCGGCGCTGCCCGCACACGGCTCGCTGCAGCCATGGACCGACGGTGATCTCCTGCTCGACCTCGCCGGCAACGACTACCTCGGGCTGGCTCGCCATCCGGAGGTGGTCGAGGGCGGCATCGCCGCGCTGCGCGCGTTCGGCGCCGGGTCCACCGGCAGCCGGCTGGTCAGCGGCACCACGACGCTGCACGGGGAGCTCGAGTCCGCGCTCGCCGAGCACCTCGGCTTCGGCTCCGCGCTCGTCTTCTCCTCGGGCTACGCCGCCAACCTGGCGATGCTGACCGTCCTCACCGGACCTGGTGACCTGGTGCTCTCCGACGAGCGCAACCACGCCTCACTGGTCGACGCCTGCCGGCTGTCCCGCGCGGACGTCCTGGTCACGCCACATTCGGACGTCGATGCGGTCGACGAGGCGCTGGCCACACGTTCCTGGCGGCGCGCGTTCGTCCTCACCGACTCGATCTTCTCCGCGGACGGCGATCTCGCCCCGCTGGCCGCCCTGCACGCGGTCGCCCGGCGACACGGCGCCGTCCTGCTCGTCGACGAGGCGCACGGGCTCGGCGTCGTGGGCCCGGGCGGGCGCGGGGCGCTCGCCGCGGCCGGGCTGGCCGGCGAGCCGGACGTGATCGCCACCGTGACCCTCTCCAAGTCGCTGGGCAGCCAGGGCGGTGCCGTCCTCGGGCCGGCCGCGCTGCGCGACCACCTGATCGACACCGCCCGGACGTTCATCTTCGACACGGGGCTGGCGCCGGCGTGCGCGGGCTCCGCACTGGCGGCGCTGCGGCTGCTCACCCGACACCCGGACCTGCCGGAGCGGGTCCAGCGGCGGGCGCGGGAGATCGCCGCCGCGACCGGGGCCCCGGAGCCGGCCGGCGCGGTGGTGTCGGTGGTGCTCGGCGATCCCGAGCGGGCCGTCTCGGTGGCCGCGGCCTGCCGCGACGCCGGGGTCGCCGTCGGCTGCTTCCGGCCCCCGACGGTCCCCGCCGGGACGAGCCGGCTGCGGGTGGCGGCCCGCGCCGACCTCACCGAGGCCGATGTGAGCCGCGCGGTCGGCGTGATCACCGACGCCATCGGCCGGTTCCCCGCGCCGTGAGCGTGCTCATCGTCACCGGCACCGGGACGGAGGTCGGCAAGACCGTGGTGACCGCCGCCCTCGCCGCCCTCGCCGCGGACAGGGGGACGGCGGTCGCCGTGGTCAAGCCGGCGCAGACCGGCGTCCGGGCCGGCGAGCTGGGCGACGTCGACCTCGTCCGGGACCTCTCCGGGGTCGACGACGTGCACGAGCTCAGCCGGTACGCCGACCCGCTGGCGCCGGTGAGCGCCGCGCGGCGGGCCGGCCTGCCCACGCCCGACCTCGGCACGGTGGCGGTGGCGGTGCGGCGGCTGCAGGCCGACCGCGGGCTGGTCCTCGTCGAGGGCGCCGGCGGTCTGCTCGTCCGGTACGACCACGACGGCTCCACCCTCGCCGACCTGGCCCGGACGCTGGCGGCACCGGTTCTCGTGGTCACGACCGCCGGGCTCGGCACGCTGAACGCGACGGCGCTCACCCTGGAGGTCATGGCCAACCGCGGGCTCGACCTGGCGGGCATCGTCGTGGGCTCCTGGCCGGCCGAGCCCGACCTGGCCGCGCGCAGCAACATCGTCGACCTCGAGCTGCTCGCCGCGCGGCCGCTGGCCGGGGCGGTGCCGGCCGGGGCCGGGCTGCTCGGCACCGGGCAGTTCCTGCAGATCGCGCGATCCTCGCTCGAACCGGCCCTCGGCGGCGCATTCAACGCCGCGGAGTTCCGACGCCGGTACGCCGTGTGACGACCCCGGCCGGACTCACGTCACAACACGGGCACGAGTCACGAGGATGACTGAACAATGGTCTCGGCGCGGATCGACCGGCCCCGGCCGGCCACAACCCCCGCCACCCGACCGCTGATACGAGAAGACGGACGTCCAGCCCGACCGCTGGCCGCGAGCCACGCCGCCGGCACGACCTCCTGATGGAGATCACCTGTGACCGCACCTGTGACCACGCCCGCGACCGCGGAAGCGTCCCCGACCGTCGAGACCACCAACGTCACCGAGGCACCCCGACCCGTCGACGACGACATTCTCGCCCGTGCCCGCCGGCAGGTGCTCGACGAGGGGCGCGGCCTCGACGAACAGGACGTGCTCGCGGTCCTCCAGCTGCCGGACGAGGCACTGGGCGACCTGCTCGCGCTCGCCCACGAGGTGCGGCTGCGCTGGTGCGGGCCGGAGGTCGAGGTCGAGGGCATCATCAGCCTCAAGACCGGCGGCTGCCCCGAGGACTGCCACTTCTGCTCCCAGTCCGGCCGCTTCGACTCCCCCGTGCGCTCCGCCTGGCTGGACGTCCCGTCCCTGGTCGAGGCGGCGAAGGCGACGGCGGCCACCGGCGCCACCGAGTTCTGCATCGTCGCCGCGGTCCGCGGCCCCGACCAGCGGCTGATGGAGCAGATCCGCGAGGGCGTGGCGGCGATCCGGGCGGCCGTCGACATCAACGTCGCCTGCTCGCTCGGCATGCTCACCCAGGAGCAGGTGGACGAGCTCGCCGGCCTGGGCGTGCACCGCTACAACCACAACCTGGAGACGGCGCGCTCGCACTTCCCGAAGGTGGTCACCACCCACAGCTGGGAGGAGCGCTGGGAGACCTGCGAGCTCGTCCGCGCCGCCGGGATGGAGCTGTGCTGCGGCGCGATCATCGGTGTGGGCGAGTCCCTCGAACAGCGCGCCGAGCTGGCCGCCCAGCTCGCCGCTCTGGAGCCGGACGAGGTGCCGCTGAACTTCCTCAACCCGCGACCCGGCACCCCGTTCGGTGACCTGCCCGCGGTGGACTCACGCGAGGCCCTGCGCACCATCGCCGCGTTCCGGCTGGCGCTGCCCCGCACGATCCTGCGCTACGCCGGCGGGCGCGAGATCACGCTGGGCGACCTGGATGTCCAGGGAATGCTCGGCGGCATCAACGCGGTGATCGTCGGGAACTACCTGACCACGCTCGGCAGGAATCCGGAGAGCGACCTGGCCATGCTCACCGAGCTGCGGATGCCGATCAAGTCCCTGCAGGCCACGCTCTGAGCAAGTGAGTCCGGACCTTCCGTCACCCTAATGTTGATCTATCATCGGGGGTTCGTGTCCGGTTCGGGTGTTCCGCGGAGCACCGCGGTCGACCGTGGTTCGTGGTGATCACGGCTCGCGGGAGTTCGGGTGTTCCGCGGAGCACCGCGGTCGACCGTGGTTCGTGGTGACCACGGCACGGCCAGCCGTCATTTATCGGACAAAACCCCTACACGTCGGGGTGGCCTGCTCGCCGTTTGACATCCTTCTCGCCCTCCCAGAGCGAACGTCGCAGGGCGTGCCGTCTGAAACGGCGAGAAAGAAACCAAACGGCGAGTAGCCGAGCGCGCGGAAGCGAACCGGAGCCTGGACGGTCGGCACCGAGGGCGAAACTGTCGGACTACTCGTCCAGACCACGAGCCCCGCCACCGACCCAGGGCCGGGTAGCGGGACGAGCCCGGCCCCGCGGCCAATGCTGGGAAGCGGCCACGGGTCAGGCCGACACCGACGTCCCGTGCTCGGCGCAGCGCGCGCTCCAGCCCAGCGGGGTCACCTGGACGACGAGGCGACGCCGACAGGACGAGCAGTACCGCGGTGGTTCCAGCGCGCGCGCCCGCGCGCAGACGTCATGACTGCCAATGCGCGCGAGCTGGCCACACCGGTCGCAGAACGAGGCCTCCATGACAGAGCAGCCTAGGGCACCCGGCCCGCGACCGGCGGCGGGAAGTCCGCGCCGTCACGTCACCACCGGTGGCCTGCCGGGCGGCTGCCTGCCGGGCCGTCGCGGGCCACCGGCGGCAGCATGTCACCCGCGCAGCATGTCACCGGTGACCGGTCAGGAGTCGACGACGGCGATCAGGTCCCCATCCTGCACGACGTCGCCCTCGTTGACGGCGATGCTGGCGACGGTGCCGCCCTCCTCGCTGATCACCGGGATCTCCATCTTCATGGAGTCGAGGATTACCAGGGCGTCACCCGCCGCGACCGAGTCGCCGACACCGACGACGACCTTCCAGACGTTGGCGACCATCTCGGCACGGACTTCCTCGGACATCGGAATCCCTTCTCCACGTCGACCGCTCTCCCGGTCGACCGCGCTGCGGCGCCGGCTGATGTGAGCGTAGTAGCCGCCGGGTCGGCGCAGGATCGCAATCGACCCGACGCGCCATCCGGACGACCCGCGGCGGGGCCGCGCCCGGCTGGGAGGACGACCCCACACCCCCGGGCCATGCCGGTGCGCGGCGCCGGATCGGGCGCCCACGCGGGCACGGGCCGCGACCTCGTCGTCGGCGCCGTCGTCGGCGCCGCTGCGTCCCGGGCCCGTCGCGGAAGGGTCACACCGGCGGGCGGTGCTGCGCGATCGAGCGGCGACCCTCCACACTTACGGATGTGCTCGTACTCCTCCTCCTGACCCTGTTGTGCGGGTTGGCCGTGGGGCTCGCGAGGGGCGGAACCCTCGACGCCCTCAGTCGCGTCCACGTCGCCAGGCCCTGGCTGTTCGTCGGCGTACTGGTCGTGCTGGCCGTCGGCAGGCTCGTCGGAGCACTGCACAGCCCGGCCTGGATCCTCGCGTCAGCCGGTCTGGTGGTCTTCGCCGTGGCCAACCGGCGGCTCCCCGGCCTTCCGCTGCTGTGCGCCGGCGTGCTGCTCAACGCGCTCGTGATCAGCGCCAACAGCGGGGACATGCCGGTCTCGGCGTGGGCCGCCGACCGGGCCGGCGTATCGGTCCAGAGCATCCACGACTCGCACTTTCACACGGTGGCGGGAGGGGACACGTCGCTGCGCCTGATCAGTGACATCCTGCCGCTCCCGACGCCGGGCGCACCGGCCGTGGTGAGCCTCGGGGACGTCCTCATGGCCGCCGGCCTGGGCATGTTCGGCGCGGTGGCACCGGTGCGGGCACGGCGGACGTTGCAGGCCCGGCTCGCCGCCGGCCTCGCCCGACCCCGGCGGGCCGCTGGCGCACCGGACACCGACGGACACGACGCGGACGACAGCGACGGCGACGGGCCCGGCGACGACGAGGGACACCTCGACGACGAGCACCTCGAAGACGAGAGACCCCGCGTCGACGGGCACGGCAGAGACCACGAGGACGTCAGGGATCACGAGGGTGACGGGCTCGAGAGCGACGGGCGGGACGGGGACCGTGAGGACGACGGATACGTCCTGGACCAGGACCCGTCGGCCGAGGAGCCTCTCGCCGAGGGCCCGCCCGGCGACGAGCACACGGAGCGGGACGGCACGCCACGGCTCGTTCCCGCCATGACCGGGCCCGCGGACGACCCGGCCGGACCCGTGGGCGCCACGGCCGCGCCGGAGCGCCCCGGAGCGGGGGACGTGCCGCCCGGCCGCGAACCCGCCGACGATCATCCGGGCGGTGACGGGCCCCCGCCCGGCGACGGGACCAGGCTCGGCGGACGCGCCGGCGCGGGCCCGGACTCCGGCCCCACCAGCGGCCTCGCCCGCCCCGTCGACAGCGGCCACGCCGCCGAGTAGGCCGACCAGCCGGGTCCGCCGCCGCTGCGCGGCAGCCGGCGGCTGGCAGTATGTGCCCAGAGCGACCATGTGCTCAGAGCGGCGGAGAGGAGTTCATGATGGCGAAGAAGAAGCGCAAGCGGCGCGCGCGGGCGAAGAGCAAGGCCAACCACGGCAAGCGCCCGAACACCTGACAGGTGGACCGGGTGGGACGCCCAGCGCTCCCGCCCGGTCTCGTCAGCCGGTCACGCCGGCCGAGCCGGAGGCGGCGGCGTGGGCGCTGATCCGGGCCCGGATCCAGTCGACGGTCCGGGTGAGCCCGCCGTCCAGGTCCATCCGCGGCCGCCAGCCGATCTCCCGCTCCGCGAGGCCGACGTCCAGGCTGATGCGCTGCAGCTCGCCGGGGCGCGGCGGGGCGAACTGGGGCTCGTCCGGCACCCCGACCACCCGCGCGATGCGGCTGTGCAGGTCGAGAACGGTGGTCTCGGCGCCGGTCCCGATGTTGATCCGCAGGCCGTTGGCCGCCTGGGCCGGCACGCACCGGGCGAAGGCGTCGGCGACGTCCCCGACGAAGACGTAGTCCCGGCTGGTCGTCCCGTCACCGAAGATCTTGGTCGGGCGCCCCTCGAGCATGGCGGTGCCGAAGATGGCGACCACCCCGGCCTCGCCGTGCGGGTCCTGGCGGGGCCCGTAGACGTTCCCGAGCGCCAGCGCCGTCGTCGCGACACCGTAGGTCACCCGGTACACGTTGAGGTACAGCTCGCCGGCGGCCTTCCCGGCCGCGTACGGCGACTCGGGCGCGGGCGGCACGGACTCGTCGACGGGCAGCGCGGCCGGCGTGCCGTAGATCGACCCGCCGGACGAGGTGTGGATGACCTTCGCCACCCCGGCGGCCCGGGCCGCCTCCAGCAGGTTGATCGTGCCGAGAACGTTCAGCCGGGCGTCGAGCAGCGGGTCGGCGACGCTGATCCGGACGTCGATCTGCGCCGCGAGATGAGCCACCGCGGCGGGGCGGACCCGGGCGACGAAGTCACCGAGATCGGGCGACGTGATATCGCCCTTCTCGAACGAGAACCGGGCATCGGCCGCCGCCTGCGCGAGATTCTCCATGCGCCCGGACGACAGGTCGTCGATGCCCACGACCGAATGACCGTCAGCAAGCATCCGATCGACGACGGTGGAACCGATGAAACCGGCCGCGCCGGTGACGAGGATACGCACAGCAGGCAGCCTAACCGCCCGCCGCCGACCTCCCCGCACGAGCGGGGAGGCGCTCGCCTAGTCGGGGCGGAACTCGGTCGCGTCGGCGCCCGTGCGGGCCGCGCGCAGCCGGGCCAGCACGCTGAGCCGCAGCGAGTCCGGTGCCCGCTCCCCGCCGCACTTGCGCGCGACGAGCATTTTCACCTCGTGTTCGACCCCGAACTCCCGCAGGCACGGCGAGCACTCGTCGAGATGTGCCCGGATCAGGTGCTGCTGCGGGTCGTTGCACTCCCCGTCGAGGTAAAGAAAGACCGCGTCGAGCACCTTGCGGCAATCGATGTTGTGAGGTCCTCCGCAGCTCACGACCCACCGCCCTCGTTCTCGGCAGACCCCGCCGGAACCAGCCCGCGCTCCAGCGCGTACTGCTCCAGCGACTTTCGCAGACCACGCCGCCCACGGTGCAGCCGTGACATCACGGTACCGATGGGAGTGCCCATGATCTCAGCGATCTCCTTGTACGAGAACCCCTCGACGTCGGCCAGATAGACCGCCATCCGGAAGTCCTCGGGCAGCGCCTGGAGCGCCTCGGTGATGTCGCTGTCGGGCAGGTGCTCCAACGCCTCGGCCTCGGCGCTCTTCAGGCCGGTGGACGTGTGCGACTCCGCCTCGGCGAGCTGCCAGTCCTCGACCTGCTCGGTCGGGCTCTGCAGCGGCTGCCGCTGGCGCTTGCGGTACGTGTTGATGAACGTGTTCGTCAGGATGCGGTACAACCAGGCCTTGAGGTTGGTTCCCTCCTGGAACTGGTGGAAGGCCGCGAATGCCTTGACGAAGGTCTCCTGAACGAGATCCTCCGCGTCCGCGGGGTTGCGGGTCATCCGCAGCGCGGCAGCGTAGAGCTGATCGAGGAACGGCAGGGCATCCCGCTCGAACCGGGCGCCGCGCTCCTGGGTGGACTCGTCGTTGGTCTCGTCGACCAGGATCACTCCTTCGCCCCGCCGGGAACCGATCGCCGGCCCGCCGGCTGCCGTCCTGACTGGACCGCTCTCCGCGCCGGACGATACCCCCGCCACCGCCCTGGTGCGCACCGGCGCGGCGACCGGCCGCCCGCGGCCCGGCCCCGTCACCCGGCGATCCTGCGAGCGCGGGCCTGGTGTGCTGTGCTGGAACGTCATCGAACCTCCGTGACGCGGGCACTCCGGCGGTCGCACCACCTCCGTGCGACACCGGCCACGCCTGGCCTCCCGCGCTTCCCACTGGCGCCAACCACCGCGGGCTGTTCTCGATTCCCGGCGGGTGCTGTTCTCGATTCCTGGCGGGTCAGGTGGGTCGAACGGGTCGCGGGTGGGTAACCGAAACAGACGTGAGCACTCAGCCGCGGCGCGCTCAGGCCGTGCCGCCGGGCCCGTCTCCGACCATGCCTCCGGGCTCATGTCCGACCGTGTCCCCGGGCTCGTGCCCGACCGTGCCGGAGGGCTCGTCCCCGAGGCGGGCGAGCAGCCAGGACGCGCCCACCTCCGCGGCCTCCCCGATCACCTCCCCCACGGGCCGGCCGTCCCGGACCCGCACCCGGAACGAGTGGTCGGCCCCCGCCACGACGTGCACCCTGATCCCGCAGGACGGGTCGGCCACCGGCATGCCGAAGGCGTCGCGCGATCCCTGCACCACGAGGACGGGGACGCCGGCCCCCGCCAGCTCCGGCCCGCGCGACGGCTTCCCGCCCGGCGGCTCGAGCGGGAAGCCCAGCGCCAGCACCGCGCGGGCACCGACGGCACGGGCGCAGCGCACCGCCACCCGCGATCCCATCGACGCCCCGGCCAGCGCCAGGCGGTCGGGCGGGCCCAGCGCGGCGACCGCCGCGGTGAGCACGGCGTCCAGCCGGGCGGGGCGGTCCGGGGCGCGCCGGCCGGCCACCCGGTAGGGCATCTCCAGGGCGGCCACCCGGATCCCGGCGGCGGTGAGGCGTTCCGTGAGCGCGGTCAGCGCCGGCGTGTCGGTGCCGCTGCCCGCCCCGTGCAGGAGGACGACGGTGCCGACAACCTCGGCGCGTGGCGGGACGGGAACCACCCGCAGTCGTCCACCGTCCACAAGGAGGGGATCCTCGCCTGCCGTCGCGGCCGCCCTGACCGGCGCCGGTGGCTCGGCCGGGTCACTTCCGTCCGAGCCGCCCGGGAAGGACACTGCGTGGTCGGCCCGAACATCTGTCAGAATTTCACCTTGCGCATGTGACGTGCCTCGCATCATTGCCCCTTGAAGGGTAGGAACGGTCCATGTTGTCTGGCCCCGACGCCGACACTCACTCGTCCCGGGGGTCCTCCAACACGCTGGTGTGTGAGGCCCCCGCCGGCAGTGACGACCCCTACTGGGCCTTCTACGAGGAGGTCGCCTCGGCCCAGCTGAAGGAGTGGCTGCCCGCCGATCCGGTCCGCGTCCTGGACGTCTCCGGCCCGCGGGCCAGATTCGCACGCCAGATGGTCGCGGCCGGGCACGAGGTGGTCCGGGTCGTGGGGAGCCTCAGCAGCGTGGACACGCCGGGCGAGAGCGAGCCCGCTCCCGGCCCGGGGGCCGTGCGGCGGGTCGTCGGTGATGCCCGCTCGCTGGACTGGTTCCGTCCCGGCTCGTTCGACGCCGTGCTCGCCGAGGCACGGGCCCTGTCGTTCTGCCTGGCTACCGAGACCACGCTCGAGGAGATCCACCGCATGCTCCGGCCGGGCGGCCGGCTGCTGCTGTGCGTCGACTCCCTGCTTCTCGGGCTCGCCCGGCTCGCCGAGCAGCACCGCTGGGCGGAGCTGTCCGACGTGCCGCGCGCGGACGTCGTGCTCGTCCCGGCCGAGGACGGCACCATCACCCGGTGCTTCTGGCCCGAGGAGCTGCGCGCCCTGCTCACCAGTGCCGGTCTGGAGGTCGACTGGATCCGCCCGCGCACGGTGCTCTCCGCCGAGGCGGTCCGCCGGGCCGTCGCCGAGGACGTCTCCTGCTTCCCCACCCTGGTGCGCACCGAGGTCGAGCTCGCCGCCGAGCGTGAGGGCGAGTCAATCGGTATTCACCTGATCGCCTCGGCCCGCCGGCCCGACTAGCGCCGGGAATCCGGCATGCTGGCACGGTGACCACCATCACCGAAGTGCAGCGCGGGCAGGGCGACCCGTGGTCGGCTCCGGTCGCGACCGGTCCGGTCCGGGCGACCGTCACCGTGCCGGGCTCGAAGTCCGGCACAAACCGGGCGCTCGTGCTGGCCGCGGCGGCTGACGGGGTCTCCCGCCTGCGCGGGGCGCTGCGCTCCCGGGACACCGTCCTGATGGCCGCCGCCCTGCGCGAGCTCGGCGCGACGGTGACCGACGAGGCCGCACCAGGCGGCGCCGAGCCGGGCAGGCCGGGTGAGCCGGGCGCGGACCAGGGCGCCGCCGACATCGTCGTCACCGGCCCGGTCGGCGCCGTACGGGGCACGGCCGCGATCGACTGCGGCAACGCGGGAACGGTCGCGCGCTTCACTCCCGCGCTGGCGACACTGGCCCGCGGGGACGTGCGCTTCGACGGCGATCCCCGGATGCGGGACCGCCCGCTCGCCCCGCTGCTGCGCGCGCTGCGCGAGCTGGGCGCCCACATCGACGGCGACCGGATGCCCTTCACCGTGCGCGGCACCGGGGCGGTCTCCGGCGGGGCGGTGACGGTCGACGCGTCGGATTCCAGCCAGCTCGTCTCCGGCCTGCTGCTCGCCGCGGCGCGGTTCGAGCGCGGTGCGACCGTGACCCACGCCGGTCACCGCCTGCCGTCCGGGCCGTACCTCGACATGACCGTCGCCGACCTGCGGGCGGCCGGGGTGGTCGTCGACGTCGACGACCCGACCGCGGACCTGCTGCGCGCCGGGGGCACTCCGGCCGCGTCGACCCGGCGCTGGCGGGTCGAGCCCGGCGGGCCGCGGCCGCTGGACCGCGTGATCGAGCCCGACCTCAACAGCGCCGCCCCCTTCGTCGCCGCCGCGGCGGTGACCGGCGGCGAGATGACGATCACCGGCTGGCCGGCGTCCACCGAGCAGCCCGGCCGGATGCTGCCGGACCTGCTGGTGGCCATGGGCTGCCGGGCGGAGCTGGTGCCGGAGGGCCTGCGCGTCACCGGCGGCGGGCGGATCACCGGTATCGACGTCGACCTCTCCGACTTCGGCGAGGCGGCGCCGGTGCTGACCGGGCTGGCCGTGCTGGCGGACTCGCCGTCCCGGCTGCGGGGCATCGCCCACCTGCGCCTGCAGGAGACCGACCGGCTCGCCGCGCTGGCGAGCGAGCTCGGCCGGCTCGGCGCCCGTGTCACCGTCACCGACGACGGCCTGTCGATCACCCCGGTGCCGCTGCGCGGCGCCCGGCTCGACCCGCACGCGGACCACCGGCTGGCGATGACCTACGCCGTGGTCGGCCTGGCGGTGCCCGGGGTCACCGTCGACGACATCGCCACGACCGGCAAGACAGTCCCCGACTTCGCGCGGATGTGGACGACGATGCTGGCCGGCTGACCGTGGCACGCGAGATGGACGAGGACGACGTCCGTACCCGACCCGGCCGGGGCTCCCGGCCGCGGACGCGGATCCGGCCCGAGCACGCGGACGCGGCCCGCGCGGTGGTCGTCGCGGTCGACCGCGGCCGCTACACCTGCCGCCCGGAGATTGGCCCGGGCGGCCGCCCGGGCACGGCCCGGCGTGACACCCCCGCCGGCCGGCGGGAGGGCCCGGCCGGCCTGGTGGCGGCGGTGCGCGGCGGTTCCATGCGGCGGACGTCCGTCGTGGTCGGCGACCGGGTCGAACTGGTCGGGGATCTCTCGGGCAGCGCCGGCTCGCTGGCGCGCATCGTGCGCCGCGACGAGCGGACGAGCCTGCTGCGGCGCACCGCCGACGACTCCGACCCGGTGGAGCGGCCGATCGTCGCCAACGCCGACCTGCTTGTCATCGTCTGTGCGCTGACCGATCCGCCGCCGCGCACCGGGCTGATCGACCGGTGCCTGGTGGCCGCCTACGACGGCGGGCTGACCCCGGTCCTGTGCCTGACCAAGGCGGACCTCGCCGACCCGGCCCCCGTGCGGGCGTCCTACGAGCCGCTCGGGCTGCCGGTGGTCGCCACCCGGCCGGACGGCGACCTCGACCCGCTCCAGACGCTGCTGCGCGACACGACCAGCGTGTTCTTCGGGCACAGCGGGGTCGGCAAGTCGACGCTGGTCAACCGCCTTGTCCCGGACGCCGACCGGGCCATCGGAGTGGTCAACGCGGTGACCGGCCGTGGCCGGCACACCTCCTCTGCGGCCGTCGCGCTCGCCCTGCCGGACGGCGGGACCGTCGTCGACACCCCGGGGATCCGCTCGTTCGGGCTGGGCGCCGTCCAGCTCGAGCGGGTCCTGACGGCCTTCGACGACCTCGCGGCCGCGACCGCCGACTGCGAGCCCGGCTGCGACCACCTGACCGCGCCGGACTGCGGGCTCGACGAGGCCGTCCGGCAGGGGCGGGCCGACCCCGCGCGGGTGGCGAGCCTGCGCCGTCTGCTCGCGGCCCGCGCGACACCCGTCTGACCGGACGGCGCCGGTCGCACGCGGTCGCACAACCGTCTGCGTCGCAGCACAGCGTGCGGCCCCACAGGGCTCCGGCCAGCCATGTGATCGACAAAGGCTGCCCGGCGGATGCCGATCATGGCTGTGCCGCACCTAGTCTCGGTCTGTGACCGATCAAGGAACGGTGCCGCGGGCGGGTGAGTTCGCCCGCATGGCCCGGCGCCGACGCCGGCAGCCGGTGGAGGCCGAGCGCGAGATCCTCCAGGCCGCGATCGAGATGATCGGCTCGGACGAGCCCGGCCCGATGACCGTCGCGGCGCTGATGAGCCGCACCGGGCTCGGCCGCTCCGCCTTCTACGCGTACTTCCGGGACGTCCCCGACCTGCTGCGGCGGCTGCTGCGTGAGATCGAGGGCGAGCTGTCGGCGGCGTCCGCCGGCTGGTTCGACGGCAACGGCGACCCGGTCGAGGACTGCGTCCGCTCCGCCCGGACCATCGTCGGCGTGCACCTGCGCCACGGGTTCGTCCTGCGGGTCATCGCGCAGGCCGCGGCCACCGATCCGGAGCTGGCCGCCGGGTACCGGAGGGCGGCGGTCGAGGGATTTGTCACAGCGGTGACCGAGCGGCTCGGCCGGGAGCAGGCCCGCGGCCGGGTGCGCCCCGACCACCACCCGCAGAGCGCGCGGGCGTTGATGGCGATGACCGATGCTTACCTGCGCGAAACACTGGGCCACCACCCCCGGGCGGATCCCGCCGAGGTCATCCGTACCCTCACCGTGGTCTGGTCGCAGGCGCTCTACGGGCGGGCACCGGCAGAGCCTGCCGAAGCCGCCACGCCGGGCGGGCGGATCCGGGCCGACGTCCGGTGACCACCGCGCCCGTTCCCTCGACGCCGGAACTCGTAGTCTTCCCTCGTGACTCCGCCAAACCCGAGCCCCGTCAGCGCCAACCCGGTCGAGGCGGTCGACCCTGCCGGCTGGCTCGCCGACGACCTCGCACTCGCTCTGAGCCTCGCCGACGCCGCCGACCGGATCACCCTCTCCCGCTTCCAGGCGGTGGACCTCCACGTCGAGTCGAAGCCCGACAACACTCCGGTCTCGGACGCGGACACCGCCGTCGAGTCCATGATCAGGGAACGGCTCGCCACCGCGCGCCCCGGTGACGGAGTTCTCGGCGAGGAGGAGGGCCTCGTCGGCGAGAACACCCGCCGGCGCTGGATCCTCGACCCGGTCGACGGCACCAAGAACTTCGTGCGCGGCGTTCCCGTCTGGGGCACCCTGCTCGGCCTCGAGGTGGACGGCGAGATGGTCGTCGGCGTGGCGAGCGCCCCGGCCATGAGCCGCCGCTGGTGGGCCGCCCGCGGCACCGGGGCGTTCACCCGGGACGCCACCGGCGACACCCGTTCACTGCAGGTCTCCTCCGTCGCCCGGCTGTCGGACGCCTTCCTCTCGTTCGCCTCGCTGGAGGGATGGCGCACCGCCGACCGGCTGCCCCAGTTCCTGAGCCTGGCCGAGCAGATCTGGCGCAGCCGCGCCTACGGCGACTTCTGGTCGCACATGATGGTCGCCGAGGGCGCCGTCGACCTCGCCTGCGAGCCGGAGGTCTCACTGTGGGACCTCGCCGCCCTGCAGGTCATCGTCGAGGAGGCCGGCGGCCGGTTCACCGACCTGCGTGGGCGGCGCGGGCCCGGCTGGGGCACGATCCTCACGACCAACGGGCACCTGCACGACGTCGCCCTGAGCCACTTCCGGGACTGACCCGAGCGGGCACCCGTCCCACGATGATCGGTTTCGCGCACCGCGGCGCGCCGGCCCCGTTCCAGCGGGAGAACCGGCTGCCCGCCTTCCGCCGCGCGCTGGCGGCCGGCGCCAACGGCCTGGAGTCGGACGTCTGGCTCACCGCGGACGGAATCCCCGTCCTGCGGCATGACGGCACGCTGGGCCCACCCGGCCGCCGGCGGCGGCTGGGTGAGCTGCGCGGCGCCGATCTGCCCGGGTGGCTGCCGACACTGGCGGCCTTCTACGACGATCTGGGCTGGGGTTTCGATCTCAGCCTCGATCTGAAGGGCCGTCCCGATCACATGTCCGCGGCCGAGGCGGCGGGCGCCGTCCTCGCGGTCACCCGTGCGGCGGGTGGCACCGAGGCCGCCGCACGGCTGTGGCTGTGTGGTTCGTTTCCCGACCTGCACGAGTGGCGGCAGGCCGACGGTGACGTCAGGCTCGTGAACTCCACCACGGTGGCAAACGTGGAACAGAACGGCGGCGGCGCCGCCTACGGGGGCATCCTGTGCGCGGCGGGCGTCGACGCCCTGAACCTGCGCACACGGGAGTGGACACCACCGCGGGCGGCGATGGTCGACGAGCTGCACGCCGCCGGTATCGCGGCGTTCGGATGGGACGCCCAGTCGACGGCGACACTGCGCCGGCTACGCGGTTACCGCCTCGACGCCGTGTACTCGGATCATCTCGGGCGGTTGATCGATGTCACCGTCGGGCACACCCGATCCGCGATCGGCGACGACTGGCCGGCGGCGGGCTCATCGTAAGGACGCGGGATGGTTGGGCCTGATGGGCCGGGGCCGGCCCGATCACCCGGAAGCGCTCACCCGCAATACATCATGACCCCACACGCGCGAGCAATGGGTCACCCGATTGAGGCGGGCCGGGCCGAATGTAGCCGTCTCACTACCAGAACGATTGACCTGACCGGTCGAATTTGACGAGGTACTCGCGATGGATCTCCCACCGCGAAGACCACATGTCAAGGACATCTAGGCGAAGGGACACGGGCGGACAGGCCCGCAGGGACGTATTCATGACACCGACGGCGACCAGTACCACACGCCCCGCACTACAACCGAGACCGCACGGCCCCGGCGCACACGGCCACGGCCGCCGGCCTGGTCCGCGACTTCACGGGCACGGGCATGGGCGAACGGTCAGTCTTTGACGGCGACTTTGAGCATCTTCGCGGGAAAGCCGGTGCGTTCCGCGACGTTGTCGATGGAGTAGCCCTGCTCTACCAGGTCACGAGCCTGTTCGAGGGTCCAGCCCCGACCGGGGTCGACCCTGCGGATGATCACCTCACTCGCCTGATGATGTTCCTGCGGCCAGCTCAGTCGCGCGCGGCGTGCCAACGGTCGACCTCCGAAGTTATGGCGGGCATTAGCGTTACGAACCAAGGATAAGCCAGATACGCGCCTTCCCGCTCCATGAACTTCGCGATAGAGACCACGCCAGAGTAATGCGCAACCCGTCGACCGGACACCGTCGGGACCACGGCCCGGCCCCATCATCGATGCTCGCCGGACACCTGACGCTGCGCGCCGGGCCGCGTGGACAACACCGTGGTGAGACAACTGTTGACCCGGCGACTGTGCGGCGCCGAGTTGTCCGATCGACATGTCCACTTAACTTGTCCGACCGGTACTTGTCCGGTCGGTTCTTGTCCGGTAATGTCCAGCGCCCGCCGCGAACGGACGGGTGCGAACGGGTCTCTCGAACCGTACCGCCCGGATCGCGCCGGCCCGGGCGGCGGAGGTCACCTGTGGCGGTATCCCTTCATCCGGCGCCACGGGACCGACCGGCCGCCCGGGGCGCGACCGGCGGCGGATCAGTCGTCCTGTGCGGGTGCCGCCGTGCCGTGGGAACGCAGCAGGGTGCGCCACTGGCGAGCGGAGTGGCTGGCCGGTCTGGTGGTCGCCAGAAAATCCTCGAGAACGGCCCGGAATCGCACCGGGTCCGCGTGGTGGGGGAAATGGCCCGCGTCCGGGAAGATCTCCAGCCGGCTGCCCGGCATCGCCTCGTGGGCGATCCTCGCGTGCTCCACCGGGATCGCCGCGTCGTGCGCCCCCCACACGATCAGCGAGGGCATGCCTGCCGCCAGGTAGCACCGGTCCAGCATCGTGATCGCCTGGCCGTGGCCGTCCACCGCCGAGCGCAGGGTGCGCAGGAAGGCCTGCCGGGCCGTGGGGACGTCCAGCGAGGCGAACACGCGCATCAGGTCGTCCGCGTCCCGCCCGACGTCGGTGTGCAGCAGCCGCAGCGCGCGGGTGGCCGCCCAGCCGACCCGGCGCACGGGCGCTCTGGTCAGCAGCGACAGCGCATGGCCCGAGCCCGGCACCGTCGCCGCCCGCAGCACCGGGTGCAGGTCCGGCCCCACGCCCCCGGTCGACACCAGGACGAGCCGCTCGCACCGCTCGGGGAACTGGTAGGCGAACTGCATCGCCACTCCGCCGCCCAGCGAGTGGCCTACCACCGTCGCCCGCTCGACGCCCAGGACGGTCAGCAGGTCGCGCATCCCGCAGGCGTAGCCGGCGATCGAATAGTCGCCCCGGGGCTTGTCGGAGCGGCCGTGGCCCAGCAGATCCGGCGCGATGACGGTGCGGCCGCGCGCCAGCTCCGGGATGAGGTCCCGCCAGGTTCCCGAATTGTCCCCGATGCCGTGGATCAGCAGCAGGGCCGGACCACGACCGGCCCGGAGATAGGCCCGCCGGTAACCGTGGACCGTCACGAACCGGGTGGACAGCTGCCGCCCCGGCCCATCGGAAGCCCGCGCGGCCGCGGTCCCGGCCGCACCCGCACCCGCAGCCGGAGCCGCGACCTCGGTCTTGTCCCCGGCACCGGCCTTGTGCCCCGCCGCTTGCCCGCCGTCCGTCACCGCCACCGACCCTAGAACTCGATGTTGTGCATCACGTGCTTGATACGGGTGTAGTCCTCCAGCCCGTAGACCGACAGGTCCTTTCCGTAACCGCTCTTCTTGAATCCTCCGTGTGGCATCTCCGCAACGATAGGAATGTGCGTGTTGACCCATACGCACCCGAAGTCGAGGCGGCGCGCCACCCGCATCGCGCGGGAGTGGTCACGCGTCCAGACGCTGGAGGCGAGGCCGTACTCGACCCCGTTCGCCCACGCGACCGCCTCGTCCTCGGCCGAGAACTCCTGGACGGTGACGACCGGGCCGAACACCTCCTGCTGGATCAGCTCGTCGTCCTGGCGCAGGCCGGCGATCACGGTGGCCGGGTAGAAGTAGCCGGGCCGGTCCAGCGGCGTCCCGCCCGCGAGCAGGCAGGCGTGCTCGGGGGCACGCTCGACGAACCCGCTGACCCGGCCGAGCTGACCGGCGCTGTTCAGCGGGCCGTAGTCAGCCTCGCCTCCGCCGGCCGCGGCCCCGCCGGCGGCGGGCGGGCCGGTCGTGGTGGCGCGGGCGGCCTCGGCGAGCGCGTCGGCGAGCTCGCCCGCGATGCCGGGCCCGGCGAGCACCCGGGTCGCGGCCGTGCAGTCCTGGCCGGCGTTGAAGTACGCCGCCCCGGCGATCTCCGCGGCGACCACGGCCGGGTCGACGTCGTCAAAGACGATCACCGGGGCCTTGCCTCCGAGCTCGAGGTGCACCCGCTTGAGCGAGTCGGCCGCCCCGCGGGCGACCTCCATGCCCGCGCGCACGCTGCCCGTCACCGAAATCATCGCCGGGCCCGGGTGGGCGACGAGGGCACGGCCGGTGTCCCGGTCACCACAGACCACGTTGAGCACACCTGGTGGGAGGATCTCGGCCGCGATCTCGGCGAGCAGCAGCGAGCTGGCGGGCGTGGTCTCCGCGGGCTTGAGCACGACCGTGTTCCCGGCCGCCAACGCCGGGGCGATCTTCCAGACGGCCATCATCAGCGGATAGTTCCAGGGGGTCACCTGGGCGCAGACACCGATCGGCTCACGCCGGACGTAGCTGGTGTGGCCCGCCAGGTACTCCCCCGCCGACCGGCCCTCCAGCAGCCGCGCCGCCCCGGCGAAGAACCGGATCTGGTCGGCCGACGGGGCGATCTCCTCGTCAAGGGTGAGCTGGCGCGGCTTGCCGGTGTTCGCGCACTCCACGTCGGCGATCTCGGCCGCCCGTTCCTCGACGGCGTCGGCGAGGCGGAGCAGGGCACGGGAGCGCTCGCTCGGCGTGCTGTCCCGCCAGCCCTCGAACGCCTCACCGGCGGCCCGCACGGCGGCGTCCACGTCGGCCGGCCCGGAGCTCGGCGCGTGCGCGAGGACCTCGCCGGTGGCGGGATTGAGCACCGGCATCGTCCGCCCGTCCAGCGACGGTGCCTGCTTCCCCCCGACGAAATTGCTCAGCGTCCGCTCCATGGGTGTCCGTTCCATGGGTGTCCGTTCCATCGGTGTCCGTTCCATGCGTCCGGCTCCCTCCGGTCGTCCGAGCGCCACCCAACGGACACGATGGTTCCACGAACCTGGTGCCACCGATAGCGCATTCAACTCGCTCTTATGCAACCGAAAACTTCGAGAAAGGACCGTTTCAGCGATGTCTGTAGCCCGCCGTGCGGGCCCGGGAGGGGCCGGGTGCGACCCTGGTACACCGGGCCCGACCGGTCCCGGTTCCGGTGGCACAGTCATCACGACGGAACGATCTGTTCCGGCGGAGCGGGAGGCGACGGGCACCGTGCGCGACACCGACACCGGAGCAGAGGCCGACGAAGCGGTCACACCGACGGCCGTCAGCAAGGCGCCGGCGCGCCGGGCGATGGTCAGCCCGACGGGCTGGTCGCTGTGGACGGACACCCTGGACGGCGCGGCGCGCCGCCCCCGGCCGCGGGCCCGCGGCGCGCTCACCGCCGACGTCTGCGTCGTCGGAGCCGGCTACACGGGCCTGTGGACGGCCTACTACCTGGCCCGCACCCATCCCGCGCTACGGGTGATCGTGGTGGAGAAGGAGACGGCCGGGTTCGGCGCCTCCGGGCGCAACGGGGGCTGGTGCTCGGCGCTGTTCCCCAACACTGCCCTCGCCGGGCAGATGCGGCCCGCCCTGGCGGCGACCGTCGACGAGGTCGGCGCGGTCGCCCGTGAGGAGGGCATCGACTGCGACTTCGTCAAGGCCGGCTACCTGAGCGTGGCGACCACACCGGCACAGGCTGCCCGGCTGCGCCGCGAGGCCGGCTCCGCCTGGCTGGACGCCGCCGCGGTGGCGGGCATCGTGCGGGTCGCGGGGGCCGAGGGCGGCGTCCTGGACCCGGACTGCGCCGCGCTCCATCCCGGCCGGCTCGCGCGCGGGCTCGCCGACGCGGTCGAGCGCCGCGGGGTCACGTTGTTCGAGCGCAGCCGCGCGCGCCGGATCGTCCCGGGCCGGGTCGTACTGGAGGGCGGGGTCGTACGGGCGGACGCGATCGTGCGCGCGACGGAGGCCTACACCGCGGCGCTGCCCGGTCTGCGCCGCGAGCTCGTGCCCGTCTACTCGCTGCTGATCGCCACCGAGCCGCTGCCGCCGGCGGTCTGGGACGAGATCGGCTGGGAGCGCCGGGTCACCGTCGGCGACGGCCGCCATATGATCATCTACGCGCAGCGCACGGCGGACGGGCGGATCGTGCTCGGCGGCCGCGGGGCGCCCTACCACTTCGGCTCGCGGGTCCGGCCGTCCTTCGACGTCGTGCCGGCCGTCTTCGACCATCTGCGGCGCACTCTCGGCGCGCTGTTCCCGGCCGCCGCGTCGGCCCGGATCACCCACCGCTGGGGCGGGCCACTGGGAGTTCCCCGCGACTGGACACCCGCCGTCCACCTGGACCGGGAGACCGGGCTGGCCCACGCGGGCGGGTACGTGGGCGACGGGGTCGCGGCGAGCGCCCTCGCCGGCCGGACGCTCGCCGAGCTGATCACCGGGCGCACCTCGGAGCGCACCGGCCTGCCCTGGGTCGGCCACTCCCGGCGGCGTTGGGAGCCCGAGCCGCTGCGGTGGCTGGGCGTGAACGGCGGCGCGCTGCTGGCGTCCGCCGCCGACGCCCGCGAGAACCGCACCGGACGGCCGTCCCGCCTCGGCTCGGCCCTGTCCGCCCTCACCGGCGGCCGCTGACGGCCAGAGACCGCTGACAGTCAGCGGCCGCGACGGCCGGCGGGCGCTCACGGCCGGCGGGCACAGGACCCGTCAGCCGCGGGCGAGGTCCGCGGCCATCGCGTCGAGGCTCGCCAGGTAGCGGTCGACGTCGGCGTCGGTGTGCTGGACGGACAGCGTCCACTCCTCCTCCCGGCCGGGGGCCATCAGCACCTGCCGGTTGGCGTTGTAGAGCCAGCCCAGCTCCGGCAGGACCGCGTTCTGGTGGGCCATGAAGGACGTGTAGTCCCGGATCGGGGCGTCGGTGAAGTGGACGCATCCCTTCGAGCTGATCCCGACTGCGTAGCCGGCGATGCCGTGGCGGGCCAGGATCGCGGTGCAGCCGTCCACCAGGCGGTCGTTGAGGCGGTCGAGGTGGGCGTAGGCGTCCGGGGTCAGGACCTCGGTCAGGCTGGCCCGCGCCGCCGCCATGACCAGCGGGTTGCCGTTGAAGGTCCCCACCTGTTTCACCCTGTCCTCGGCGACCGCGGCCATCAGCTCCGCGGTGGCGCCGATCGCGCCGGCCGGCAGTCCGCCGCCGAGCGCCTTGGCGAGGGTGACCATGTCGGGCAGCACCCCGAACCGCTCGACGGCGCCGCCGGCCGCGACGCACAGCCCGGTCTTGACCTCGTCGAAGATGAGCACGATGCCGTGCCTGCGTGTGATCTCCCGGACGGCCTCCAGGTAGCCCGGCTCGGGCAGGACGACGCCGAGGTTCATCATCGCCGCCTCCATGATCACGCAGGCGGGCTTGCGCCCCTCGGCCTCGAGCGCGGCGATCCGCCGTTCCATCGCCGCCGCGTCGTTGAACGGCACGGGCACCGTCAGGTCGACCACCGCCTGCGGGATTCCCGCGCCGTAGGCCAGGGAGTTCATGTGGTCCGCCGGCCCGATGTCCCCGTAGGGGGTGCCGATCGAGACCATCACGTAGTCGTGATGGCCGTGGTACGAGCCGAAGATCTTGACGATGGTGTCCCGGCCGGTCACCCCGCGGGCGATGCGGATGGCGTCCATGGTCGCCTCGGAGCCGGAGTTGACGTAGCGCCACTGCGGCAGCCCGAAGCGGCGGGCCAGCTCCTCGCTGACCAGCACCGAATCCTCGGTGGGCATGGCGAAGTGCGAGCCGAGCGCCATCCGCTCGGTCACCGCGCGCACGATCGCGGGGTGGGCGTGGCCCTGAACCATCGAGCCGTACCCGTTGTGGAAGTCGGAGTACTCGTTGCCGTCGACGTCCCAGACCAGCGAGCCGCGGCCGTGCGTGAGGTAGATCGGCCAGGGGTCGCGCAGCTGGTAGGAGGACGGGACCCCGCCGGTCATCGTCCGCAGGGCACGGGTGTGCATGGCCTCGGACGCCGGAGTGCGGGCCTGCAGCGCGCGCTCCTCCCGCTCGAGGAGGTCGGTCACCCGCCCGGCGTGCCCGATCCGCGGCGGGTCACCGGGACGAGGAGTCGTGGTCGTCGCGTTGGACACCGTCACCGCACCCTTCCTTTGCTCTCGACTATCGAAAGCGTAGCCCCGGGGCGCTGTTTGCGATGGAATCCGTGGAGACGGAGAGGTAGAAATGCCATATCCAGGCCAACGCCCCCGCGCCCATACGATGACGCGCAGCGAGTACTTGCCCCATGATCGGCGTCCATCGGACGAAACATCCAGGAGGATGTCGCGTGCAGTCACGCAGGTCGCCCGGTCAGCGCCAGACTCCGGAACCGCTGCTGGACGACATCAACAAGGCGATCATCGAGCAGCTCCAGCAGGACGGCCGCCGGTCCTACGCGGCGATGGCCACGGCCGTCGGCCTGTCGGAGGCGGCGGTCCGCCAGCGCGTGCAGCGCCTGCTCGACGCCGGGATCATGCAGATCGTCGCGGTGACGGACCCGCTGCGCGTCGGCTTCCGCCGCGAGGCGATGGTCGGCGTGCGGGTCTCCGGGGACACCCGCCAGGTGGCCGAGGCCCTAGCCCAGCTCCCGGAGGTCGACTACGTCGTCCTCACCGCGGGCACGTTCGACATCCTGATCGAGCTCGTGGCCGAGGACGACGAACACCTGCTGTCCCTCATCAACGACCACATCCGTGCGCTTCCGCAGGTCAGGGAGACGGAGACCTTCGTCTACCTGCGACTGGTCAAACAGACCTACACCTGGGGCGCTCGATGACCGAAAACGTCGGCGCCACGACAACCCTTGCCACCGGGCAACCATGAAGAGCCAACAGGAGTCCAACCTTTCGCTAAGACTGGTTGATTCCGGCTCGATCGATGAGGAGACCGTGACTACTCCGACGGCTGAAGTCGCCGGCTTCTCAGGCGGCTTGCGCCGCTTGAAGGGCCAGCCCGACCCTGAGGATGTTGACGGCGGCGTTCACGTCGGCGTGCGCGGTGTGCCCACAGCCACCGCAGGTGAACACGGCTTGTGCTCTGCGGTTGTCGGCGTGACAGTGCCCGCAGACCGCGCAGGTGCGGGACGTGTTGGCGGGTGGCACCTCGACGACTGTCCGTCCGGCGCTTTCAGCCTTGGCGCGCAGTACGGCGAGGAACACCCCCCATCCCGCATCGAGAATGCTCTTGTTCAGCCCGGCTTTCGCCGCCTGTCCGTTGGGCAGGAACGTCCCGGGCCGCTCCGGGTCGGGTCTCGCAGCCACCCGACGGGTCATGTTCGCGACCCTGAGCGCCTCCACCGCGATCAGGTCGTGGTCGCGGACCAGATCCAGGGCAGTCTTGTGGGCGAGGTCGAGGCGCTGGCGGCGCACCGTCCCGTGCAGCGCCGCGACTTTCGCGACGGCCTTGCGGCGCCGGGCAGCTCCGCGTTTCCTCCTCGCCAGCTCCCGCTGCGCACGGGCCAGCCGCCCGGCCGCCGCCGCCAGGTAGCGAGGGTTACCGACATGGCGGCCCTCAGACGTGGTGGCCAACGACGCCACCCCCATGTCCACCCCGGTCACCACCCCGGTCGGCGCAAGCGGCCGGGCGGGCACGTCATCGCAGGACAGGACCACGTACCAGCGGCCCCCCTCACGCTTGACACCGATGGTCTTGACGGTGCCCTGCACGGGCCGGTGCTGGTTGACCTTGACGTGGCCAACGCCCTGAAGCCTCACTCGGGTCTGGGTCGGGTGACCGGGCTGGGAGTCCCAGCGGCAGCCGTCCCCGCCCTTCGGCCACTCGACCGTGTCAAACCAGTGGGCTCCCTTGAACCGCGGGTAGCCCGGCTTCTCCCCAGCCCTGACCCTGCGGAAAAACGCGGCGAACGCCTTGTCAAGCCGGCGCAGGGTGGCCTGCTGCGAGGAGAACGACCAGCGGGCATGATCCGGATCGGCCGCGCGGATCTCCGTGAGCTGGGCGGACTGGTCGCCGTAACGCACCGTCGTCGCGCTCGGATGACGGTAGGCGTCACGGCGTTCCTGCAAGGCGGCGTTGTACAGCGCCCGGTGGTCCTCGACCATCGCGGTCAGCGCAACCGCCTGCCGGACGGTCGGGCGGAGCTGAAACCTGAAGGTCCGTCTCACCGCGCACGCTCCCTGCGCCACGGCCGCTCGTACTGGGTGTCGATGTACCGGCGGATCCTGTCCGCGGACACCACACCGACGGTGGCCACGACATACGGCCCTGACCACAGGGTGGGAAGCCGGGAACGCACGTGCGGGAACTCCTCACGCAGCACATGCGAGGAGAAGCCCTTGAGCTGGTTGGCGACATACGACGGGGAGTGCTTCGGGTGGGCTTGAACGAACAGACGCACATGGTCGGGCATGACGTCCAGCGCTCCAACGATCCAGCCGTGTTCGGCGCGCTTCTCACGAACCAGCACGTCACAGCGGTCACGAACAGGCCCGGTCAGCACAGGACGCCGGTACTTCGGGCACCACACGACGTGATACCCCAGGTCGCAGACGCCACCCGCGCCCACCGCCACCTGCCGACCCACAAAACGATCATACAAGCGCGACCCATCCATCACGGTCGCGTCCCGTACCCGATACCCCTGACGCCTGAAGGCGTCAGCCCCCTCAGGGATCGCTGATGGCGCTCGTCCACCATGACCCGCGGGACGGCATCCTGATCACGAAGATCGGGCAGGCGGAGATCACCGTCCGGCCGGAGCCCCCCGCGAGCACCGGCGCCGCGCCGGTCGTCCTGCTGCGGGTCGACGCCCCCATGCTGGACAGCCTGGCCGCGGCGTACCTCGACCCCGACGAGGCCCGCTCGCTGGCCCGGGCGCTGCTGCGGGCAGCCGACCAGCTCCGGCCGGCCAGCCCCTGGCGCACTCCGGAGCGCCCGACCGGCTGAGCCACGCCGCTCCTCCGACCACCGCTTCGGTGATAATTCAGGTGCGAGAATCGGAAGTCCTTGTCACGCTTCCGGGGTGACGATCACGTCCTCCCGCACGGCCGACACGTCCCGCCCCGCGGCGAGCCCGGTCGCCGCGCCAGGCTCGGCGGCGGGCCGCAGCCCGCACGCCGGCCTGCGCTCCTACCTCGCGCACCTGATGACCTTCCGGTGGCGGGCGGCGGCGGTGCTGTGCGTGTTCGTCCTCGCGAACGTGCTGCTCGCCGTCGTACCGATCTTCGTGGGCCGGTTCGTGGCCGCACTCGCCGCCGTACCGGTCGACACCGGTGCCGCCTACCAGGCCGCCGCGCTGCTGATCTGCTGCGGGATCGGCCACGACCTGTCCTGGCGCAGCGGTGAGCTGCTGTGGGTGCGGCTGATCCTCGCCCGCGGCTACGACTACGAGAACCTCGTCTTCGACAAGGTGATCACGCAGCCCTACCCGTACTTCGTCGGCGCCTTCACCGGAAAGATCAGCAGCTACGTCGGCACGCTCGGCCGGGAGTACCGCGAGTTCCTCAGCGCGGTGTACTGGGAGTTCTGCGAACAGCTGGTCAGGGTGCCGGCGCTCGCGGTGATCATGTTCACCGTGAACGTCCCGACCGGCTGCGCGTTCACCGTGTCGCTGCTGATGATGCTCGCGCTGGGGCGGCTGACGATCTCGCGGGTCGCCGCCGAGGAGCGCAACACCGCCGACACCGCCTCCGACCTGGACGGCCGGATCATCGATGTGATCGCGAACTTCGTCGCGGTGAAGTCCTTCGGCCGCGAAGGCGCCGAATCCGCGCGGGTGCGCGCCGAGCGCCGGGGCGTCCTGCGGGCGGCGACGGGGTCCTACCGGTGGAACATCGTGTACTTCGCGTCGATGAGCCTGGTCGTGCGCTACCTCGTCGGACCCGGGACGATCCTGCTGAACCTGCACCTCTTCCTGGCCGGCGATCTCACCCTGGCGCAGCTGACCACCTTCCTGGCCGCCCTCGCGGTCTTCTCTGACTACATCTGGAACACGGTCTGGCTGGTCTCACAGCTGAATCTGCGATTCGCCCGGGTCGAGGAGGCCTACCACTACCTGTTCGGCGGCCGCGACATCGTCCGGGAGGACCGGCACCAACAGCCCACCGCACACGGACGGCCTGCCGCCCTCGAACGACCCGACGTCCACGGAGCATCGCAGCTCCACAGGGCGACCCAGCTTCCCGGGCCGGTCGGCTACACCCGGTCGCTCGGCATCCACGATCTGCGCTTCGCCTACCCGGACGAACCCGGGCGCCCGGTGCTCGACGGCATCACCCTGGAGATCGCCCGGAACGAGAAGGTCGGGATCGTCGGCCAGAGCGGCAGCGGGAAGTCGACCCTGCTGAAGCTCCTGCTCGGCTACTACCCGCTGCCCGCCGGGACTCTGACCCTCGACGGCACCCCGATCGACGACCGCCAGCTGGCCGGCCTGATCTCCTACGTCCCGCAGGACGTCACCCTGTTCCACCGCTCGATCCGGGACAACATCGTCTACGGCAGCGCCGCCGGGGTGACCGACGAGCAGGTCATCACGGCCGCGCGCCGCGCCCACGCCCACGAGTTCGTCAGCCGCACCGGTCAGGGGTACGACACCCTGGTCGGCGAGCGGGGCATCCGGCTCTCGACCGGGCAGCGTCAGCGGATCGCGCTGGCGCGCGCGTTCCTCGGTGACGCGCCCATCCTCATCCTGGACGAGGCGACCAGCGCGCTCGACAGTGAGAGCGAACGGCTCGTTCAGGACGCCCTGGAGGATCTGTGGGCCACCCGGACGGTGATCGCCATCGCGCACCGGCTGTCGACCCTGCTGACCATGGACCGGATCGTCGTCCTGGACGGCGGGCGGATCGCCGAGCAGGGCACGCATGAGGCCCTGCTCGAGCTGGGCGGGCGGTATGACCGGCTGTGGCGCCGCCAGAGCGGCGGGTTCGTCGCGGTCGACTGACCGTCGCAGTCAACTGACCAGGACCGGCGGCGGCCAAAGCCGACGGCCGGGAGAATCCCACCCAAACGCCGCCCAGTGGTCGATGGCCGACCGGCCGGGTCGGTTCCGCATCGGAAATACCCGCATAAAGAAATTCCCCCGAGAGAGTGACTCTCTCGGGGGAATTTCTTCTTTGTAGCGGGGGCAGGATTTGAACCTGCGACCTCTGGGTTATGAGCCCAGCGAGCTACCGAGCTGCTCCACCCCGCGTCGGTGTGTGTCTTTACTATACAGGGACGCGGAGCCCGGATGTCAAACGAGCGGGGAAGGAATTTTCCGTCCGCTCGCCGGGCGCCCGGGAGACCCCGGGCGCCCGGTCTGGCTCAGCCGGGATGCGCGGTCCGCGCGACGGCCGGGCGGACCGCCGGTGGGTTCTCTGCGACGGCCGGCCGCACCGGTGGGCCCGGGTCCCCCGCCCCGTCCATGGCGGCGGGCGCGGCGGCTGGCGCCGCGCGGGTCGTCGAGGCGGGCGCCGCGGTGGCCGTCGTCGCCGGCGGTGTCGTCGGTGCCGTCGCCGGCGGTGCCGTCGTCGGCGCCGGGGTCGTCGGTGACAGCTGGCGCAGCCTGTCCAACGCCGCCTGGAGGTCCGTCTGGGCCTTGCCGTAGGCGGCGAAGTCCGGCGGGTTCTTGCCGAGAGCGTCCTGGCCCGCCTGGTAGGCGCGTTCGGCTTCGGCGACGGCGCCCGCCAGATCCCCGGCCGGCGGTGCCGACGGCGTGGGGCTCGACGGCGTCGGAGACGGCGTCCCCGGTTCGGTGCCCGTGGAGGGCGCGGCCGAGGTGCCCGCCCCGGCCGCGGACGCACCGGCCCCGGCCCCGAAGACGGCGTCCAACGCCTCCGCGAGCGAGGAGCCGAACCCGATCCGTTCACCGAAGGCCGCCGCCACCCCCTGCAGGGTCGGATACCCCGTCGCCCCGCGGGCCTGGACGTAGTACGGCTCCACGTAGAGCAGCCCGCCGGCCACGGGCAGCGTCAACAGGTTGCCCTCGATCGTCTGTGAGCCCGCACCGCGCCAGAGGTTGAGCTGCCGGACGACGTCGCCGTTCGACTCGATGGCGGCCTGCACCTGGACAGGACCGTTGATCGTGTCGCCCGGCGGCAGCTGCAGCAGGGTGAACTGGCCGTAGTTGTCCGGATCCATCGAGACGGCCATGTAGGCCGCGAGCTTGGACGACCGTGCCGAGATCAGCGGCGAGGTCAGGTTGTAGGACGGTTCCTTGCGCCCGGGGAGCTGGCTGTAGACGTAGAACGGCGGCTGCGGCTCGCGGGTGTCGTCCGGGGACTCGGAGACCGTCCAGAAGTCCTCCTGGGAGTAGAAGTCCCGCGGGTTGGAGACGTGGTACTGCCCGAGGAGGTCCCGCTGGACCTTGAACATGTCCTCCGGGTAGCGGAAGTGCTCCATCAGCGCCGGCGGGATGTCGGCCTTGGGACGCACCGTGTCGGGGAAGGCCTTCATCCAGGTCCGCAGCACCGGGTCCTGCTCGTCCCAGGCGTAGAGCGTCACCGTGCCGTTGTAGGCGTCGACGGTCGCCTTCACCGAGTTCCGGATGTAGTTGACCTGGTTCTCCGGCTGCTGGGTGCGGTTGCGGCTCTGGGTGGTCACGGCGTCGGCGGTGACGTCACCGAAGGTCCGCCGGGCCGAGTAGGGGTAGCCGTCCGAGGTGGTGTAGCCGTCGAGGATCCAGGTGACCCGCCCGTCGACCACCGCCGGGTAGGGGTCGCCGTCCAGGGTGAGCCAGGGGGCCACCTTGCTGACCCGGTCCCGGGGGTTGCGCTCGTAGAGGATGCGCGACTGGCCGGTGATGTCGCCGGAGAGCAGGATGTTCGGCTCCCCGAAGCGCAGCGCGAACAGCGCCTGCCGGAAGGTCGAGCCGACGGAGACGCCGCCGTCGCCGGTGTAGCTGGTCGTGAGCTGGGTGTCGTTCGGCCCCGGGCCGTCGATCTCCGCCTGGCGGGTGCCGACGATCGAGTACTGCGGGGACATCTCACCGAAGTAGATCCGGCTCTCGGTGACGCCGAAGTCGCCGGTCTCCGGCAGATTGCGCTCGGTGAACGCGGGGCGGCCCTCATCGGCGGTGTTGGACGGCGCCGCGACGAAGCCCCGCCCGTGGGTGTAGGTCAGGTGCTGGTTGATCCAGTTCCGCTGGTCCTCGCCGAGGCCGTCCTGGTTGAGCTCACGGACGGACACCACATAGTCCCGGGTCGTGGTCTTCCCGTCCGCGGTCGTGGTGTAGCGGTCGACGTCGAGGGTCTGTGGGAACCCGTAGTAACCGCGGATCTGCTGGAGCTGCTGGAACGTGGTGGACAGCTTGCTCGGGTCGAGCAGGCGGATGTTCGGGACGGTGCCCTTGTCGTCGGCTATCTGCTGCGCCGTCGCGCCCGTGGTCGCCGGATACGGGACCGGTCTGACGTCCTGGATGTCGTACGCGGACCTGGTCGCGGCTATGTTGCGCGCGATGTAGGGCTCCTCGCGCGACGCCTCGTTCGGCCGGACCTGGAACTGCTGGACGATCGCCGGGTAGATCCCGCCGATGACCACCGAGGACAGCACGAGGATGCCGGCACCGAGCAACGGCAGCGTCCAGCCCCGCTGGAAGATGTTGTAGATGAACAGCACGGCGCAGGCCAGCGAGATGAACAGCAGGATGAGCTTCGCCGGCAGCACCGCGTGGACGTCGGTGTAGGACGCTCCGGTCGACACGCCCCGGGCCGAGAACACCAGGCCGAAGCGGTCCAGGTAGTAGGCCCACGCCTTGAGTAGCGCGACCAGCCCGAGCAGCACGGAGATGTGCGCCTTCGCCGCCGGGGCCACCCGCTCGCCGGCGGACTGCAGCCGGATTCCGCCGAACAGGTAGTGGGTGAGCACCGCGACCAGCAGCGAGAGCATGACCGCGGTGAGCAGGAAGGCAAGCAGGAAGCGCTGGAACGGATAGCTGAAGGTGTAGTAGCTGATGTCCCGGCCGAACTGGGCGTCGGTCTGACCGAACGGCTCGCTGTTGATCCACAGCAGCCAGGTCCGCCAGCGCCCGGACGCCGACAGCCCCGCGATCAGCCCGAACAGGGTCGAGACCGCCAGCAGGACGAGCAGCATGTACGGTTCGATCGCAACGCGGTACCGCTCAAGGTTCTGCTGCTCGGTCGAGAGAGGCCGGATGGGCGGCCGCAGCTTGTAGGCGAGTACTATGTTCGTTCCCACCGCAATTGCCATGACCGCACCGAAGAGCACGAACAGAAGTATTCGTGTGAATACGACGGTGCCGAAGACGTTGCTGAAGTCCACCGAGCGGTAGAACAGAAGATCTGTGTAGAGGCGAGTGAAGACGCCGAGAAACACCACGAGCAGGACCAGAATGACCAGCACCGGCACAAGCAGGCGTGTGCGTGTCAGCAGCGGTCTGCGACTGGTTCCTGCCACAAGCTCCTCCGTCCGTTCCGGGCGCGGGTCGAGTGCCCGCCTTCAGGGCAACCTACGCCAGCCGAGTGTGGCTAGATCCGAGAGGATGGGTCGGTGACCAGTCCGAGCATCACCGAGTTGACCTCCGTCGTCCTGGAGGTCGAACGCCACGTCGCCGAGCTGGGCTGGGACCAGCCCAGCCAGGTCTACGCCCTCGCGGACACATCCGAGCTGCTGATGCGCGAACCGGGCCTCGCCCCCCACATCGGCGACGCCCCGCCAGGATCCCTAACGCCGGTGGAACAGGAACCGCTCCCGGCCGGGCGGCTCGACGAAGTCCTGTCCGGCATCGGCTGGCCGCCCGAGGTTCTCGGCTGCGTCCTGGTCACCGAGCTCGTCGTGCTGCCGCCCAGTGCCGAGGCCGAGGTGCCCTACGACGAGCGCGACATCGAGCACTGGGCCGCCAACCACCCGGAGCGCCAGGACGTCCGGCTCGCGGTCGGGGTGACCCGCGCCGGCATGCATGCCTCGTGCCTGCGGGTGCGCGGCGACGACGAGCTGGTCATCGACCCCGACCTCGCCGACAACCTCGTCGACGGCCTGCTCGAGACGTTCCGGTAGAGCCGCACCCAGGAAACCCGGAGGGGGCGGGTGGCCTCGGGGCCGCCCGCCCCCTCGCCGCTCCCGCTACACGGCCGTCCCCACATGCTGCCGTCCCTGGCAGCTGTCCCTGCTCCGCTGCGTTGCCAGCGCCTACCGAGCCGGCGTTCGTGCTACGCCGCAGAGCAGGTGGGCACGTTGGTGGCGTCGGGCTTGGCCCGCAGGGTGTTGAGCGCGTCCAGGGCTCCCGACAGGTTCGTCACCTGGACAAGCCGCAGGTCGGTGTTCATCCGGACGGCGTCCGCGCAGTTGCCCTTCGGGACCAGGAAGACCGAGGCGCCGGCCCGCTGCGCGCCGAGGATCTTCTGCTGGATGCCCCCGATGGGGCCGACCTCTCCGGCGGCGTCGATGGTTCCGGTGCCGGCGACCGTCTTCCCGCCGGTCAGCTCGCCGGGGGTGAGCAGGTCGACGATGCCCAGCGCGAACATCAGGCCGGCGCTGGGCCCGCCGATGTCGGAGATCCGAATACGGACGGTAAACGGGTACGACCGTTTCTCCGTCGTCGTCACCCCGATCATCGGCCGCGTCGGATCGTCCGTCGCCGGTTTGGTGGTGATCCGCCCGGTGCCGGCGGTGCCGTCCCGCCGGTAGGCGACCTCGACCACCTCACCGGGCTTCACCCGGCCGATCTGCTCCCGCAGGCCGTCCTGACCGGTGATGGCGACGCCGCCGACGGAGGTGATGACGTCACCGGCACGCAGCAGGCCCTGGGCCGGCGAGTCGGACAGCACCTCGTGGACGACGACCTCTGCCCCGGTCGGGGCGATGCCGAGCTCGCTCAACGCGGCCGCGGTCGCCTGGTCCTGGGAGTCGATCATCGCCTGGGTGTTCTCCTGCCGGATCTGCTCCTGGCTGGAGCCCGGCGGACGGACCAGCTCGCTGGGCACAACGGCCCGGTCGGAGGCGAACCAGTCCTGCAGGGCGCCGAGCAGGTTCAGCCGGGGCGTCTCCTCGACGGTGGTCAGCTCGAGGCTGCCGGCCGTCGGGTAGGTCCTGCGGCCGTCGATCTCGATCAGCGGCGCCCCGTCGACCTTACCGAGAGTGTCGGTAACCGGACCGGGCGCAAAGGTCACAAAAGGCACCGGCAGCCACAGGCCCGCGACGGCGAGGATCAGCGTCAGCACCGACGCAACGAAGAGTGTCTGCGCGCGGCGGCCCATTCCCGCAGTCTACGTAGATCGCCGCCGGCAGTTCGGATGACCGCCCGCCGACCGGCCCACCTGCCGGCCGCCCCGGCCGGGCGGCACCAGGGCACCACTCGGCCGGGAGGGACCGGTCAGGCGTCGGCCGGACGGGCCAGGTCGCGGGAATCGCGGGAATCGCGGCCCTGCTCGCCGTCCGCCGGGTCGGGCTCGCTGCCAGCGGGCCGTGCCGACGGGACGGAGACGGGCATCATGGTCACCGAGAGTGACACCTTGGCAGTAGTGGCCTCACGCGCGGACGGGATGGGGCGGGCGAGGGCAGCCATGCTCCGGCGGTAACCCTCGACGGTGATCATGGCTTCGGAGGTGCGGTCGGGTCGGCTGCGCAGGGTGAACCAGGCAAGAGCCAGGAGCACCGCGACAGGTGGGATCAGCAGGAACCACATGGCGGCCTCGACGTCGAGACGGGGGAAGGAAGATGACCAATATCTATCCTAGGTGCCCCGCTCAGCAGGCGCCTACCCATTCTGTCGCGCCATCGGCGAATGCCTGGCGCTTCCAGATGGGCACCTGCTCCTTCACGTCGTCGATGAGGCGCCGGCAGGCCTCCAGCGCCTCCGCGCGGTGCACGGCGCCAGCGGCCACGACGACCGCGATGTCCCCGATCGCCAGCCGACCCGTCCGGTGAAGCACTGCTATGGCGTGAACGCCCAGCTCAGCGGCCACATCGCCGGCCACCCGGGCCAGCTCGCCGGCGGCTCGGGGATGCGCGCTGTACTCGAGGTCCACCACCGACCTGCCATGATCATGATCGCGGACGGTGCCGATGAAGAGACCGATTCCACCAACCTCCGGCAACCGCACGGCAGCCAGGCATTCGTCGACAGAGAGCGGCAATTCACGCATCTCCGCAAGAACGACGACACCCCTGGCCACACCGTCGACAACGGGCACCGGATCCGAGCAGGTCACATCCACCCCCCGACGGTAACGCCCGGCCGACTCCGTTTCACCGGTCGGCCGGAAAACGCACTACCGTGGGTTCATGTCCCTACGGCACGCCCACAGGCCCCACCCATGAGCGGCGGCGGCTTCCCCTTCGGCTTCGGCCCCACTCCGGGTGGCGACCCGGAGCGCCCCGCTGGCGGGGCCCCGTTCTTCGCCGAGCTCGAACGGCTGCTCTCCTGGCAGGGCGGTCCGGTCAACTGGGAGCTCGCCCGCCAGGTGGCGGTGCGGACTCTGGGCAGCGACGACCGCGCGGTGCGGGCCACCGAGACCGGTGAGGTCGAGAAGGCGCTGCGCATCGCCGACGTGTGGCTCGACCCGATGACCGCGCTGCCGGCCGGCGCGACCACCGCCTCGGCATGGTCCCGCGAGCAGTGGATCGAGGCCACGCTGCCCGTCTGGCGGACGCTGTGCGACCCGGTGGCGGGCAAGGTCGTCGAGGCCATGCGCACCGGGATCTCGTCCGGCCTGAGCCAGCTCGGCGGCGGCGACCTGCCGCCCGAGCTCGCGGGCGCGCTGCCGCCCGGCGTCGACCTCGGCCGGCTGATGGGCGCCGGCGGGCCAGTCGTGCAGATGATGAACCAGGTCGGCGGCATGCTCTTCGGCGCGCAGGTCGGCCAGGCCATCGGCAGCCTGGCGGCCGAGGTGGTCAGCTCGACGGAGGTCGGGCTGCCGCTGGGCCCCGCGGGCACGGCCGCCCTGCTCCCGGCGAACGTGGCCGCCTTCGGGCAGGGTCTGGGCGTCGAGGACGAAGAGGTCCGCATCTACCTGGCGCTGCGCGAGGCGGCGTCGAACCGGCTGTACGCGCACGTCCCCTGGCTGCGGGCGCACGTGCTGGGCGCGGTCGAGGAGTACGCGCGTGGCATCGCCGTCGACCCGGAGGCGGTCGGCCGCGTGATGCGGATGATCGACCCCACCGCGCTGATGAACCCCGAGCGGCTCACCGAGGCACTCGGGGAAGATGTCTTCGCCGACGCGGACACCCCCGAGCAGAAGGCGGCACTGGCCCGCCTGGAGCTGATCCTGGCGCTGATCGAGGGCTGGGTGGACCACGTCGCGGACACCGCCGCGTCCCAGCACCTGCCGTCCGCGGCGAAGCTGCGCGAGATGGTCCGTCGGCGCCGCGCCGAGGGCGGCCCGGGAGAGCAGATCTTCTCGACCCTCGTCGGCCTGTCGCTGCGCCCGCGCCGGCTGCGCGAGGCCGCCGCGCTGTGGGAGGCGTTGCGCGAGGCCCGCGGGCACGACGGGCGGGACGCGGTATGGGCGCATCCGGACCTGTTGCCCGGCGGGGAGGACCTCGCGGACCCGTCCGCGTTCGTCTCCGGCGCCGGGGCGGGCTCCGACGTCGACATCATGGCGGAAATCGAGAAACTCGACGACACGGCGCCCGGAGAAGACACTCCGCCGGCCTCGGGTGACTCGCCTTCCTGACCTCGGCGCTCCCGACCCAGCGTGACATGCACGGGTCTGAGGACCACACGAATTGACCGGCAAGGCGAATCAGTCGTAGCTTGACCTCGCGGCCCCCGGGTATGCGAGGCGCCTCCGGAAGGGGAAGCCGGAGGCTCCACGTTCCACCCGGGGGTTCGTCTTCCTCACCCGCCGACCCGCGCCCGGCGTTGCGTGCCTCGCACCCGGCGTACTGTGCCCGCCCGTGGCGGCTGCCGCCGTTGCGCTGCACCCCTGTGATCGTTGGCGCCCGCGATCGTCGGTGCCCGCCATCCGTTGCGGCCATCACTCCCGCGACTGCTCCGCGCCGCCGCCGTGACGCACGCCATGGCTCGCGCGGCGGGCCGCCAGCCTCAACCTACCGCAGGTGGGCCATATTTTTGCACCTTTTGCCCCGAATAGCCGGTGGTGCAATCCACAGCGACAAGGCCCGCCCACAGGTCAGGACCGTTCGGGAACGGGCTGTCCACAGGGCGCGATCATCCGCACTGCGGCATTTCGATCTCATGTCATCGTGGACCTGTTGTCATCGCCGCCGGCCCACTCGGTGCCGGCTGACGCGAAGGGGGTCCCGTGCGCCCGGTCCTCAAACCCGGCCTTCGCCGCCTCTGGCGGGACAGCACCACCCTGCAGATCGGTGTCGATCCGCTTCGTGCCGTGATCATCACCGACCTGAGTCCGGCGGACGTCTCGGCACTCGACGCGCTGGACCAGCCGGGCCCTCACCTCGACCCCGGCGGCCAGGCCGACGATCCCGCCACCCAGGTGATGATCGAGATGCTGGCCCAGGCCGGGCTGCTCGACGACAGTGCCGACACCGAGCCGGCGCCCCAGGACGACGCCGACCACGGCCGCCTCGCCCCGGATGTCGCCGCCATGTCGCTCGCGACCTTCGGAGTGCGTCCGCCCAGCTCGGTCCTCGCCGCCCGTCGTCTGGCCCGGGTCGCCGTCCGCGGCGCCGGGCGGATCGGCGCCCAGATAGCGGCGCTGCTCACCGCGGCCGGCGTCGGGCAGGTCATCGTCGACGACCCCGGCTCCACCTCCGCGGCTGACGTCGCTCCCGGGGGGTTGCGGTTCGACGACATCGGGCGGCCCCGGGCCCTCGCCGCCCACTCCGCGATGGGGCGGGTCGGCGGCGGGGCGCCTCGGCCACCGCGGTCCAGCAGGCCCGCGAGGTCACCCAGGTCCCCCGAGATCGAGCCCTTTCGCCCCGATCTTGTCCTGCTGGCCCCGGTGGGGATCCCGCTGGTCCACCCGGACGAATGCCTGGGGTTGGAGCGGTCCGGGGTACCGCACCTGCTCGCCGGCATCCGCGAGACCACGGGCATAGTCGGGCCGCTCGTAGTGCCGGGGGTCAGTTCCTGCCTGCACTGCCAGCACCTGTACCGCGACGCCCGGGACCCCGACTGGCCGATCCTGGCGCTGCAGATGGTCCGACCGTCGGAGCGCGGCCCCGACCCCTGCGAGATCTCGCTGGCCACGCTCGTCGCCTCGATGGCGGCCATGCAGGCGCTCGACTACCTCGAGACCAGGCCATCGGCTGGCCGCGGATCGGCGGCAGGCCTGCCGGCCACCGCCGGCGGCACCCTCGAGGTCAGCAGATCCGAGCTACGGATCCGACGCCGCACCTGGCCGGTGCACCCGGAGTGCCCCTGCCGCACCGCGCGCGCCGCGGCGGACGGGCCGGTCCTTGGGGATCAGTCCGACCTGTCACCACCGGTGGCCGCCCCGTCCGCCCCCGCGGACGCCATCGCCCCCAGCCACGCAGTCTGAACACGGGTACGGCGCGGGCGGCGCGGCATCCGGCTTGAGAAGGCACGATGGAGCTGTGTCCGACATCCCACGGCGAGCGGTCGTCCGCACCGCCAAGCTCGCGACCCTCCCGATCGGCATCGCCGGCCGGGCGACACTCGGCGTCGGAAAGCGCCTCGGCGGCAGACCCGCCGAGGCCGTCGCGACCGAGCTGCAGCAGCGCACCGCGGCGCAGATCTTCCGGGTGCTCGGCGAGCTCAAGGGCGGGGCCATGAAGCTCGGGCAGGCGCTGTCCGTCTTCGAGGCCGCGCTGCCCGACGAGGTCGCCGGCCCCTACCGCGCCGCGCTGACGAAACTGCAGGAGGCGGCGCCACCGCTGCCCGCCGCCACGGTGCACAAGGTCCTCGCCGAGGAGCTCGGCCCCGAATGGCGGGCCCTGTTCGCCAGCTTCGACGACACACCCGCCGCCGCCGCGAGCATCGGCCAGGTGCACCGCGCCGTGTGGGCGGACGGCCGGCCCGTCGCGGTGAAGATCCAGTACCCGGGGGCGGGCGCGGCCCTGCTGGCTGATCTGAACCAGCTGGGCCGCGCCGCGCGGCTGTTCGGCGCGCTGACGCCCGGTCTCGACATCAAGCCGCTGGTCGCCGAGCTCAAGGCACGCATCACCGAGGAGCTCGACTACCGGCTCGAGGCCGCCTGGCAGCGGGCGTTCGCGCAGGCCTACGCCGACGACCCGGACATCGTCGTCCCCCGGCCGATCGCCGGGGCGGACCGGGTCCTGGTCAGCGAGTGGATCGACGGGGTGCCGCTGTCGACCATCATCGACCGGGGGATGCGGGAGGAGCGGGACCGCGCCGGTCTGCTCCTGGTCCGCTTCCTCTACTCCTGCCCCGGCCGGGCCGGGCTGCTCCACGCCGACCCGCACCCGGGCAACTTCCGGCTCCTCGCGGACGGCCGGCTCGGTGTTCTCGACTTCGGGGCGGTGAACCGTCTGCCCGGCGGGCTGCCCGAGCCGATCGGCCGGCTCGCCCGGCTGACCCTCGCCGGTGACGCCGAGGCCGTCGCCGAAGGGCTGCGGGCGGAGGGGTTCATCCCGGAGGGCGCCACCATCCCCGCGGAGGACCTGCTCGACTACCTGGCACCGATGCTCGCGCCGATCACCGACGAGGAGTTCGCCTTCTCCCGCGACTGGCTGCGCGGGGAGGCGCTCCGCCTCGGTGACTGGCGCTCCGCCGCGGCGCAGCTCGGCCGCCAGCTCAACCTGCCACCGTCCTACCTGCTGATCCACCGGGTGACGCTCGGCGCGATCGGGATCCTCTGCCAGCTCGGCAGCTCCGGCCCGTTCCGGGCCGAGATGGAGCGCTGGCAGCCCGGGTTCGCCCCGCCGCGCAGCGCCGCCGCACGCCACGCGGCAGCCGCGAACCGGCCGAACCGCCGCCTTCCCAGACTCGACATCGAGGACGGCACCGGCGTCATCCGTCCGCTCCCCGGACCGGTGGTCCTCGCCACCGCCCCCGCGCAGCGCTCGGGGCGCTCGGGCCGCGCACGCAGCCGCGTCCGCCCGCCGGAGCAGGCCAGCCCGGTGGAACAAGCCGGTCCGCTGGAGCAGGGCGGGCCGGTGGAACAGGTCAGCCCGGCGAAGGCCAGCACGCCGGAGCAGGCTGGTCCACCGGAGACCAGCCGACCGTCGCGGCAGGCCCGACCAGCTCCAGGAAACCGACGCAAGTTCGAGAAGGAGGCCCAGCCCGAACCAGGGACCCAGCCCGAACCCGGCTGACCCATCCCGCCGACATGCACTATTGCCCTGACTGTCCTAAAGCAGGAGAGCCCAGGCCGAGCCCGGGGTCCAACCCGGGCCGGGCTGGCGGGCCCCGGTCCGGGCAGGAGCTCAGGTGCCTGGCGGCTGCGGCGGCAGGGAGGCCGTCGCCTGGGCCCCCGAGCCGCCCGGCCCACCCTGGCCCGCCGGGCCACCTGGCGTGGCCCGGTCTCCGAGGTTGGCCGGGCTACCCGGATCAGCGGAGTCGGCCGGGGCTTCGTCGTCGCCGGCGAGGCCCAGGTAGATGAAGCCGTAGCCCTCGTCCCGGAAGACCACCCCGGCGCGGTGCAGGGCGACGTCCCAGTCACCGCGGCAGTCGGGGTCGGCCGCCTCGAATCCGTGGTCGGCGGTGAGCAGGATGGCCGTCTGGTCGGTGAGGCCACGGCGCTCCACCAGGTCGAGGAACACCCCCAGCCGGCGGTCGGCGTCGGCCAGCGCGGCACGGGCCTCGGGTGAGTAGGGCCCGCCGCCGTGATGACCGGTGTCGGTGATGGTGGTGTTCCACCAGGTCAGCACGGGTGGTTCCCGGCCGTCGGCCCACAGGTCGATGATCTGGGTCAGCCCCAGCGCGTCCACCCTCGTCGACCAGGCGTAGTTCGGGTCGGCGGTGACCCGTTCGGCGCTCGCGTGCGGGTCGCCCTCGGCGGCCGGCAGGTAGTCCTCCATCCCGCCACCAGCGGCCTCAGCACCGGCACCGGCACCGGCACCGCCGGCGCCCGGCCCGACCCCGAGGGCTCGCACCAGGCCGAACGTCGAGTAGCTCGCCCCGCGGTCGATCGGCTCGTTCACGCAGGCCGTCTCGGTCCCGGGGCGGGAGCGGGCCACCGCCTCGAACACCGTCGACACGCCGTCCCGGAGCTGGTCGCAGGCGACGTGCCAGGTCGCGGCCTCGTTGGTGATCACCTGGCGGTCGGTCGCGCGGTCGAAGTAGACGTTGTGCAGAATGCCGTGCCGGCCGGGGCCGACGCCGGTGATCGCCGAGGTGTGGTTGGTGAGGGTCACGCTCGGGAACTCGGCCAGGGCGCCGCCGGTCAGCGCGACGCCACGGGCCAGCAGGCGGGCGACGTTCGGGAGCTCTCCCCGGGCGGCGAGGTCGAGCAGGTCGTTGCAGTTCGTCCCGTCCCACAGCAGCCCGACCACATGCCGAGCTCCCGGCCCGGCGAGATCGTCGAGCGCGGTTCCCTCCGCCTCGGGCATCGCCGCCCCGGCGAGCGCCGCCAGGGTCGGAGCGACGTCGATCACCCGGGCGACCCGCGGCAGCAGGCCACGGGCGGTCACACCTGCCCCGGACAGAACGAGCGGCGCCCGGGACTGCCCGGCGTCCAGCGAGCCGTGCTCTCCCAGATGCCCGCCCCGCTCGGGCCAGTAGTGCCGCGGGGTGTGGACGACGGCGATGTCCGGCGAGCGCGTCGGGTCTGCGAACATGGACAGCAGGCGCCGTCCCGCGAAGGGGTAGGCGTTGCGCGCGGCCGGCGGGGACGGGTCGGCGAGCGCGGCCACCAGCGGAACACCGTGCATGGGGTCCTGGTCGGCGACCGGGTCCCGGCCGCGCAGGATCTCCCACGGCCCGTCCGGATCGTCGACCGGCAGGCGCGACGCACCGTCGGCGTTCGCGACGTGCAACCAGCCGTCCTCGACCCACGCGACCAGGTCGACGACGTGGGCGAGGTCGGGCCGGGTGAGCACGGCCACCGCCTGTGCCAGCCCGGGCTCCGCGACCGCCCTGACCGACCCGGCCACCCCGGCCTCGATGGCATCCCCGGCCGCGGTGGTCGTCACGGCCGCGGTGGCCACTCCGGGCGCGGTGGTCGTCACGGTGCCCGAGGGAGGCCCGCCGGCGGGGACGGCCTGCACGGGAGCGCCGGCCGGCGCCTCGGCGACGGTGGCAACGCGGTCGGGAGCGACACCGCTGCGGACCGGATACACGCGCTCGCTGCTGGGCACGCTCGCACACTACCGGCGCCGACCGCACCACCAGGAGAAGCACATGCCAACTCCACGGGGCGGGACGCCGACGAGTCGGCGTCCCGCCCCAGCCCCGCCTGACCAGGCCTCAGGCAGCCACCTCCTTGCGTGGGCGGCCACGCGGGCGCTTGCGGGGCACGACACGGCCCGTCACGACGAGTTCACCTCCCCAGACTCCCCACGGTTCGTTCCTGTCGATGGCGGCCGACAGGCAGGCGAGCCGCACCGGGCAGTCCACGCACACGGACTTGGCGGACTCGACGTCCGCCGGGGACTCAGCGAAGAAAAGCTCGGGGTCCACGTCCCAGCAGGGCAGGACGAGACGCTCCCGCTCGATCCGGGAAACGATCGAGGGGTCGAACACCGGGGTCACCTCCGACACTGGCGGTTTCTTCGGTTTGGTTTCTCGGTCTTGCATCCATCGACAGCGGTCAGCTCGGGTCTCGCGGTGCGGTGGCGGGTCGGCGCCGGCCCTGGAAAACACGAAGGCCGCGGACCCCTGTCGGGTCCGCGGCCTCGGATTCGCTCCGTTTCGGCGCTATGCCAGGAGCGGATCTGGGACGGGGCCCCACAGGGCGAACGGGCGCAGCGAACGCGCGGCTGCCCGCGTGACGGTCGTGTTGCCGGTGGTGATGCCGGTGCCTTGCGCCGGGCCGCCGGGCAGGGTGGCGCCATGCGGAGCGGCCAGGTGCGCGCCGGTCACGCGCGCGCGGAGAACCTGATCGACACCGATGTGCGCACCGGACGCCCAGGCGCCGGGCCGCCGGGTGGCGTGGCCGACGAGGCGGGCCTGACCGGGCTGATCGCAGGAGGTGCCGAGAGAGGGTCGCGTACGCGTATAGGCCAACATGACGAGCCTCATCGAGATCCCTCCCTCACCCTGCGTAGGAGCGTGCTGCTGCCACCCCGCGAGCGCTGTTGATCGCGCCCCGGTGTTCATGGAACACGGTAGGAGCCATCGCCCACGCTGACAACTTATTTTCCATGCGATCACACAGACACCCTCAGCCACAGCGCGACTCATCCACCACCGGCGTGTCACATTCCGAGCACCAGGCGTCAGCCCGTGGACGGCGATCCAGCCGGTGGACGCCCCGTGACCAGCGCGAGGACGTCCTCGCCGTAGCGGTCGAGCTTGCTCTGGCCGATGCCGGGCAGCGCTACCAGCTCGGCGACCGTGGACGGGCGCCGCTCCGCGATCAGGCGCAGCGTCGCGTCGGTGAGGACCACGAAGGCCGGCGCGCCCTGCTCCTTCGCCCGGCGGGCGCGCCAGGCGCGCAGCCGCTCGAACAGCTCGCCGTCCACCGGCCCCCCCGGGCAGGCCTCGCACCGGCCGACGCGGGCCTCGGCGCCCGCCAGCGCGCGCCCGCAGACCCGGCAGAGCACGCTCGACCGGTTCCGTGCGCGGCCGTTGCCGCCGGTGCCGGGCTCCGCACGCGCCGAGCCCGGACGGGCCGCGGACGAGCCGCGCCGGAAAACCGCCGCCGCGCGGCGCGGCTCGTCCAGGAACCGGGACGGCCGCCGCGAGCGGCGCGCGCCCTCCGCCCGCGCCAGCGCCCAGGACAGCGTCAGGTGGACCCGCGCCCGGGTGACCCCGACATAGAGGAGACGGCGCTCCTCGGCCAGTTGCTCGTCGGTCTGGGCGTGCACGATGGGCAGCGTCCCGTCGACGAGGCCGACCAGGAACACCGCGTCCCACTCGAGGCCCTTGGCCGCGTGCAGCGAGGCGAGCGTGACGCCCTGCACCGTCGGGGTGTGCTGGTGTGCCGCGCGCTCGGCGAGGTCGGCGGCGAAGGCGGCGAGGTCGGCCTCGGGCTCGCGCGCCTCGAGGTCGGCGGCGAGCCGGTGCAACGCGGCGAGGTTCTCCCAGCGCTCACGGTCGGCTCCGGGCCCGGCCGGCGGCGCCCCCGGCCGCCATCCGAGCGCGCTGAGGACGTCCGCGACCACGTCGGCGAGCCCGCCGGGGCGGTCGGTCTCGGCGGAGCGCAGCGCGGCGCGCAGCATCCGCACCGCCCCGGTCACCTCGGGCCGTTCGAAGAACTTCTCACCGCCGCGCACGAGATAGGGGATCTCGGCCCGGCCCAGCGCCGTCTCGTACGCCTCCGACTGGGCGTTGATCCGGTACAGCACGGCGATCTCGCTGGCCGGGACGCCCGTGCCGAGCAGGCCGCGGATCCGCCGGGCCACGGCGGCGGCCTCCTCGGGCTCGCTGTCGGACTCCAGCCACACGGGCTCCGGGCCGGACGGGCGCATCGCGACCAGCCGCCCCGCCGCGGACCGACCCTCCGCACCACCCGGAACACCCGGAACACCCGGGCCGGCCTGGACGGCCGATGCTCCCCGCGTATCCGGCGCGGGCCGGGCGGCGCCGTCGAGCAGCTGGTTCGCCAGCGCGACCACCTGAGGGGTGGAGCGGTAGTCCCGGACGAGGCGGACGACCGTCGCGGCCGGGAACCGACGCGGGAACTCCACCAGGTGCCGCGCGGAGGCGCCGGTGAACGAATAGATGGTCTGGTTCGCGTCCCCGACGACGCACAGGCTGTCGCGGTCACCGAGCCAGGCGTCGAGCACGCGCTGCTGCAGCGGGTTGACGTCCTGGTACTCGTCGACGACGAAGTGGCGGTAGCGGGCGCGGAGCTCGGTGGCGACCCAGCCGTGCTCCTCGACCACGGCGGCGGTCAGCAGCAGCAGGTCGTCGAAGTCGAGAACCCCCGCCTCGCTCTTGACCTCCTCGTAGGCCTCGTAGAGGCGGGCGACGACGTCGGGCGCGAAGGAGGTCTCCCGGCCGTGGGCGGCGGCGAGGCGGACGTAGTCGGTGGGCGCCACCATCGTCGCCTTCGCCCACTCCACCTCGGAGGTGAGGTCGCGCAGCTCGGCGCGGTCCGGGCGCAGCCGGGCACGGTTCGCGGCCTTCGCCATCAGCGGGATCCGGCTCTTCTCCAGCCTCGGCAGCGCCGTCCCGGCGACGGAGGGCCAGAAGTAGGAGAGCTGACGCAGCGCGGCCGCGTGGAAGGTGCGGGCCTGGACGCCGTCCACACCCATCACCCGCAGCCGGCCGCGCAGCTCGCCGGCGGCCCGGTTGGTGAAGGTGACGGCGAGGATCTGCCCCGCCCCGACCTCCCGTTCCGTGACCATGTGCGCTATCCGGTGGGTGATGGTGCGGGTCTTGCCGGTGCCCGCGCCCGCGAGGATGCAGACCGGCCCGACGGGGGCGAGCACGGCGGCGAGCTGCTCGGGGTCGAGCCCCTGCTCCACGCCGGCCGGGACCGGATCGGGTGACGATCGACGATCGGGCGGCGACGCCGCGCGACGGGCCTCGGAAGCGCTGGGTCCGGACATCACCGGACACGGTAACCGTGCGCGGCCCGGGGAAGCGAAGTCACCATGGCCTGGTTATGCAGTGCGTCATACGCAGAGTGCCGCCCACCGGACGTCGCTCACCGCAACCCGTCATCTGACGGATCGTCGCCAACGGAGGTCTCACCGTGCTCACGATGTACACCACCCCCTGGTGTGGCTACTGCGTCCGACTCAAGGGTCAGTTGGACCGCGCGGGGGTGGAGTACGTGACGGTCGACATCGAGCAGAACCCGACAGCAGAGCAACTTGTCCGCGATGCGAACAACGGCAACGCGACCGTGCCGACCGTCGTCTTCCCCGATGGGACGGTGATGACGAATCCGACCCTCCGCCAGGTCACCGAGAAGGTCACTTCCGCCGCATAACGGATACGCAGGGCGACGATCTTTCGGGAGTTCACTCCTTCCCGACGCACACGCGGCCGGCTCGTGGGACGGTGTCCGTCACTGCCCGTGAACTTTGTGGGAGAGTTCGGCCTGTGTCGTCAGCACCTTCAGGACTCCCGTGGAGCACGGTCGACGCCGCGCTGAGAGCCACGCACGCACTCCATCAGATGGAGCAGACGTGCCTCGTCGTGGTGTCGACGGATGTTGCCACCTACCTACGGGTGACCGGGCCGATCCCCGAGCTGGTTTCCGGGCTGAGTGTTCCGCGCGCCCGCTGTCTACCTGCCCGGATGCTCGATGGAGCGCCAGCCGCGGGCTCCCGGGCCGACCAGGATCCCGCCCTGGCCGACACCGTCGAGCCGGAGCGGTTCGGCATTCTCAGCTATGTCGCGATGCCCGTCGTCGGGCCGGACGGGACCGTTCTCGGCATTCTCACCGGCCTCGACCGCTCATCGCTCACCGTTCCCACTGAGACACTCAGTGTACTGAGGGCGATTGCGGACAGTCTGGGAGCGTCGGACGCACTCCGCGACCAACTCGTGCGGGAGGCCCTCTCGGGGGTTGCTGCCAGTAACGAGGCGGAGGGTGACGGAACGGGCTCCCGGGGCACCGAGAACGGTGCCGCCGGCGAGACGGGTGGTGATGCCGCGCCCGCTGCGGCCGCGCCCGGTGCGGCCCCACCTGGCACCCCAGCCAACGCCGCGCCATCCAGCGCGCCACCGCCACCGGGCAGCACGCCATCCGGGACAGCCGGAGCGGCCGGTGCCGGCGGGCCGGGTGAGGAGGCGGCGAGTTCGCCGCGCGCGCGGACCGCGGAGGCTCCCGGATCGGAGAGAGCACCGCGCGGATCACAACCGCCCTCGCCGGCCGGGGGCCCCGGCCGGATACCCACCCCGGAGGCCGTCGCCCGCGCGATCAGGCCCGGCCCGCCGGGTCGGCCCGGCGGGCCGCGGCCCGGACCGCCCCGGTCAGGGCCGCCCCGACCAGGCACCGCACGGGGGCCCGGCGAGACGGGAGCCGCCGCCGGCACGCCCGCTCCCGGGGCCTCCGACATGCGGCTGCGCCGCGCGCCCACCGGCTGGATCGTCGAGGGGCCCGGCGCCGAGATCCGCCCGGTCGGCGATCTGATCTCCGCGATGGTCCTGGCCGACCTGCTCGCCGAGGACCTCAGCCCGCCCGGGCGGCCCCGGCGCGCCGATCGCGACCTCAACGAGACCGAGCAACTGAGGTTGTCGGTGATCCAGCTCGAGCACGCGCTGGCGTCCAGGGTGATCGTCGAGCAGGCGATCGGCGTGCTCGCCGAGCGCAACCACATCAAGCCCCGGGACGCCTTCGAGCGGCTGCGCCGCACCGCCCGCGGGATGGGCCGGCGGGTACACGACCTCGCCCGCCAGGTGGTGGAGTCGGTAGGCGACCCGCGGGTCACCCTGCCCGGGGAGCTCGGCGGCCGCGGCGGCGGGCCGGGCACGACGGGCGGGCCCGCGAGCGGTTCCGGGGGCGGCCAGCCGCGCCCGACACCGCCGCGCGCCGCGCCGAGCCGCCGCTGAGCCCACCGCCACCGCTGACCCGACCGCCGCTGAGCCCACCGCCACCGCTGACCTGACCGGCACCGCCCCGAAGGCGCCCGGCCACGATCCCGTCATGCCCACCGGTGAGCGCCGTCCGCTGGGGAGCACCGTCACTCAGGCGGACTCGACGGCTCCGAGTGCCCGCACCGACTCGGTGATCTTCGAGGCGTCCCCCACCAGCACGGTCACCAGCCCCGACGGAGCCAGCAGCTGCGCGGAGACCGCCTGGACGTCCGCCGCGGTGACGGTCGCGAGCGCGCGCGGATGGTCGCGCAGGTACTCGACGCCGACCCCGGCGCCGGACAGCCCGGACAGGGTGCCGGCGAGACCGGCCGCGGTCGCGCTCGACAGCGCCAGCGTGCCGATCAGGTACTGGCGCGCGGCCTCGAGCTCCTCGGCCTCCGGCGGCAGGACGGCCATCCGGCCGAGCTCGTAGAGGATCTCGAGCAGCGCCGGGCCGGTCACTTCGGTGGAGACGTCCGCGGCGACGGTGAGGCGGGAGCCGGCCTGGTGGTGGTCGACCGAGCTGCGCGGGGAGTACGTGTACCCCTTGTCCTCGCGGATGTTGGAGACGAGCCGCGAGCTGAAGTAGCCGCCGAAGATCGTGCTCGCGAGCCGGAGCGCGGGATGGGCCGGCGCGGAGCGGTTCAGCGCGCGGCCGCCCATCCTGATGTTCGTCTGCACCGCGCCCGGGCGGTCGACGATCAGGATCGGGCCGGCGGTGGGCACGGGCGCGGGCGGGTGGCCCGGGGCGGCGGTGCCCGTCCACGACCCGAGCGCGGCCTCGACGGCGTCCAGCGCGCGCTCGGGGTCGACGTCGCCGACCAGGGTGAGGATGGCGCCGTCCGGGCAGACCCGGGCGCCGTGCAGCGACCGCACCCGCTCGGCCCCGACCTCGGAGAGCACCGACGGCGGGGTGATGGCGCTGCCGTAGGGGTGGTCGCCGAACATCCGGCGCACCAGCGCCTCACGGGCGATCACCGCCGGCTGGCTGAGCGCGATCGTCGTCTCCTCGACGATCCGGTCGCGCTCACCGCCGAACTCGCTGTCGGGGTAGCTCGCGGTGGTCAGAACGTCGGCGATCAGCGCGAGCAGCGGCTCGAGGCTGGTCGCGAGCGCGGAGCTTACGATCGCCAGCCGGTCGGCGTCGACACCGGTCCGCAGCGACCCGCCCAGGGCCTGCACGGCGGTGGCCAGGCCGACCCGGTCGTACCGGCTCGAGCCGGTGAGGATGGTCTCCGCCAGCAGCTCGGCCTCGGCCAGGTGGACCAGCCCGGACCCGGCGAACGGGATGCGCAGCCGCAGCTCGACCAGCGGGACGCTGGAGCGGGCGACGACGTCCACGCGCAGGCCGTTGGGCAGTGTGCGCCGCACGACGGCCGGCAGCTCACGCGGAACGGTCGGGATCACCGCCGGGATCTTCGACCCGGCCTCGGTGGGCGCGGAGATCCCGGCCGTGGCCGCAGCGGTCGTCGTCACCATGCCTCCTCGTCCCCCGGACGGGGGATGCCACCGCGGATCATCTCGCTCACCGGCCCGGCGTGCGTCATCAGGCGGCTCCCGCCCGCAGCTCCAGCACGGACCGGCCCTGGGTACGCAGCGCGCCCGCGGCCGCGGCGACCGCGTCGGCGGTCACCTCGGACAGCAGCCCGGGCAGCTCGTTGAGCAGCTCGGGACGGCCGCGGTGCAGCTCGAACGTCGCCATCGCCAGCGCCCGGCCGAGCGCGTCGTCGGACTCGCGCAGGATCGCCGAGGCCACCTGGGCCTGCACCCGCTCGAGCTCGCCGGGCTCCAGGCCGTCACCGGCCAGCCGGTCGAGCTCCTCGTCGACGGCCGCGAGCACCGTGTCGGCGGTCGAGTCCCCGGCGTGCCGGGCCTCCAGCGTCAGCAGCAGCGGGTCACGCTGGTCGAACGGGTCCCCGAAGGTGCCGACGTAGCTGCTGACCGCGGTGACCGAGCGGTCCTTCTGGACGAGGCGCCGCTCCAGCCGGCTCGCGTCGCCGGTGGTGAGGACGTCCGTCAGCAGGTAGGTGGCGAGGAACGCCGGCAGGTCGGTGTCGGGGTCGGGCACCCGGTAGCCGACGGCGAGCGCGGGGCGCGGGGCCAGCTTGTCGGTGAGCGCCTCCCGGCGCTCCTCGGCGCGCACCGGCTCGGCGAAACTGCGCCGCGCCGGCACCGGGCGGGCCGGGATGGCGCCGAAGTACCGCTGGACGAGCTCGAGCGTCGCGTCGGGGTCGAACTCGCCGGCGACGGTCAGCACGGCGTTGCCCGGCGCGTAGAACTTGTCGAAGAAGTCAGCGGCGTCGTCGAGGCTGGCCGCCTCGAGCTCGGAGAAGTCACCGTAGCCGTTGTGGGCGTTCGGGAAGGTGTCGAAGGCGACCGGCGGGAGGGTGATCCACGGGAACCCGCCGTACGGCCGGTTCAGCACGTTGACCCGGATCTCCTCCTGCACCACCGCGATCTGGTTGTCCAGGTTCTCCCGGGTGATCCTCGGCGCGCGCATCCGGTCGGCCTCGAGGAACAGCGCCAGTTCCAGCGCGCCGGAGGGCAGCAGCTCGAAGTAGTCCGTGTGGTCGGGGTGTGTCGACCCGTTGAAGATGCCGCCGGCGGCCTGCACGTACTTCGGGTGCTCCGCCTTGCCCACGTTCTCGCTGCCCTGGAACATCAGGTGCTCGAACAGGTGGGCGAAACCCGTCCGCCCCTCCGGCTCCGAGCGGAAGCCCACGTCGTAATGGACGGCGACAGCCACCACCGGGGCCGTCCGGTCCGGGGCGAGCAGCACCCGCAGGCCGTTGTCGAGCGTCACTCGCTGAACCGGGTACGAGGGGGCCGCCACGGTGGCCCTCACCGCGCTGGACGCGGGCGGGCCGGCGGCTGGGCGTGAGGACACATCGCCACGCTACTGCCCTCGCCGTCCGGCCGGCGACCTTCGGCGGGCTCCGTCGCCCCGCCAGGTCCCCCCACGCGGACCAGAGGACTACGAAAGGGCAACCCGAGCACCGTCAGGGATGACGGCGCCCACCACTGCCCGCGGCCGAGACCAGAAAGACGAGCACCGCGGCCACCGCCACCTGCAACAACAGTGTCAACAACCAGCCGCCGTCGACACTGGTGGCAACGACGAGACCGAGCGCCGCGCCCAGCAGACCGATCAGAACCGTCATGAGACAACCGATCGGCGCCCTGCGCCGCGCCGGGACGACCGCCCGACCCAGCAGGCCGACCACGGCACCGGTGAGCAGCACGCTGACGATGCCGGTAGGCGTGTCCACGGCACCGATTGTGCTCCCCGGGCCAGCCGGCACCCCCACCGACGGGCCGTGGGCGCAGACTGTCCCGGTGGGACAATTTCCGCCCGGGCTGGGCGGCTGCCTCGCCGGTGAGCTGCGCGAACTTGGTGACGAGATCATCGCCGCCATCGCGGGTGAGGTGCCCGCCTACGCCCGCCCACTCGAGGGGACGTTCGGGCAGGGCGTACGGCGCGGCGTGGACGAGGCGCTGGCCCGTTTCCTCGCCATCGTCGAGGCGGGCCCGGACGCGGCCCCCGACCTGGCGGCCGGGCGCGACGTCTACGTGCGGCTCGGGCGCGGTGAGGTGCGGGCCGGCCGCTCCCTGGACAACCTGCTCAGCGCCTACCGGGTGGGTGCGCGGATCTCCTGGCGCCGGCTCGGTGAGGCCGCGCGCCACGCCGGCCTGGACGCCGCCGGCCTCGTGTCGCTCGCCGAGATGATGTTCGCCTACATCGACGGGATCTCGGCCGCCTCCGCGGAGGGCTACGCGCTGGCCCAGTTCGAGGTCGCCGGCCAGCGGGAACGGCTGTGGGACCGGCTCGGCGAGCTGCTGCTCTCCGGCGCCGACACCGTCACCATCGAGCAGGCCGCCGCCGCGGGGGCGTTCCGGCTGCCCGACCGGATGGCGGCCGTCCTGGTGCCGACCGGGCCCGACGGGCAGCTCCCCCCGCGGCTGCCCACCGGCTGCCCGCGCACCGGCCACGGCGTCGACTTCTGGCTGTTCGTCGGGGACGCCGACGAGCCGGCCCGGCGCGGCTGGCTGGCCGACCGCCTCGACGGCACGGGGGCGGTGGTGGGCCCGACCGTCCCCTGGCAGGAGGTGACAGGCAGCGTGGAGCGCGCCGGACTCGCCCGAACCGCCCGGCTGGCCGGTCGGCTGCCCACCACGGCCGGGCAGGACCCGCTGTTCACCGACGACCACCTGACCGCCCTGCTGCTGGCCCGCGACCCGGGGCTGCTCGACGACCTCACCCGCCGCCGGGTCGCCCCGCTCGCCGGGCTGCCCGAACGCACCCGGGCCAGGCTGGCCGAGACCCTGCTCTACTGGCTCGCCCTGCACGGGCAGCGCCGGCTGGTGGCCGAGCGGCTGCACATCCACCCGCAGACCGTCCGCTACCGGGTCAGCCAGCTGCGCGAGCTGTACGGCGACGCGCTGGACGACCCCGACACCCGCTTCGAGCTTGAGCTCGTCCTGCGCGCCCTGACCGGCCAGCGCCCGGGCGACCCGACAGCGGCGCCCCGGCCGGGGCCGCCGTCAATGCCACGCCAGGGCGTCCCCGCGGCCGCGAGGCAGGACGTCCCGACGGTGGCGCGGCAGGGCCCGGCGGGCACGGGAAAGCCGGTTCGGGCCGGCTGACGGGCGGTTCACGCTACCGTCCGTACTGTGCGGGTGGGCTCGTTCAACGTGATGCACGGCCTGTCTCTCGCCGACGGACGGGTCGAGGTGGACCGCTTCGCCGCGGCCGTCGCCGACCTCGACTGCGACGTCCTCGGCCTGCAGGAGGTCGACCTGGCACAGCCCCGCTCGGGCGGCGGGGACCTCGCAGCCGCCGCCGCGACGGCGCTCGGCGCCCCCGACACCGGATGGCGCTTCGCCCCCACCGTGTACGGCACCCCCGGGCACCACTGGCGCCCGGCGGAGGGCGAGCGCCGCGGCGACGAGCCCGCCTACGGAATCGCGCTGGTCAGCAGGTTGCCGGTGCACCGGTGGTGGGTGGTTCCGCTCGGCCGCGCCCCGGTGCGCTCCCCGATCCTCGCCCCGGGGGCGAACCGCCGGGCCCGGCTCATCCTGCTCGACGACGAACCGCGGGTCGCGCTCGCCGCCGTCGTCGAGACCACCAGCGGACCACTGACGGTGGTGACCACCCACCTGTCCTTCGCCCCGGGGTGGAACGCCTTCCAGCTTCTCCGGCTGGTGCGGAGGCTGCGCGGCGTCGACGGGCCGGTCGTGCTGCTCGGCGACCTGAACCTGCCGGGCCGGCTGCCGACCGCCCTCACCGGATGGCGCCGGCTGGCCGCCCACCGCACCTACCCCGCGCACGCCCCCCGGGTGCAGCTCGACCACGTGCTCGCCCGCGGCGCGGTGGGCACCGTCGCCGCCAGCGAGGCCCGCCGGACCCAGATCTCCGACCACCTCGCGCTCCTCACCGACATCCGCCGATAGCCGCGCGGGCCGGGCCAGGCCGGAGCGGGGGTCAGGCCGCGGCGCGCGCGGCCAGGGGACGGCGACGCAGGCCCGGGTCCGCCAGGGCTGCGGGTTGGTAGGCCTGGTCGAGGGTGCCGATGTCGGTGCCGGGCGGGACGATCTCGTCGATGCGGTCGAGGATGTCGTCGGTGAGGGCGACGTCCAGCCCGGCGAGCAGGCTGTCGAGGTGATCCATGGTGCGGACGCCGATCAGTGCGCTGGTGACGCCGGGGTGGGCGATGGCGAACGCCATCGCGAGGTGGGGCATGGGCAGTCCCGCCTCGGCGGCGAGGGGGATGAGCTTTTCGACCACGTCGAGCCGATGCTCGTCGTTGAGATGCTGGACCAGGCCGGCGCGCAGTAGGCCGTTGTGCTGGTCCCGGCGGACGCGGCCGGTGAGCATTCCCTGGCCGAGTGGGCCCCAGACCAGGGTGCCCAGGCCCAAGCGTTGGGTGGTGGGCAGGATCTCGCGTTCGATGCCGCGGTTGAGGATGGAGTAGGCCGGCTGCTCGGTGTGGAATCGCGCGAGGCCGCGCCGCTCGGCGACCCACCGGGCCTCGACGATGTCGGAGACGGGGGTCTGCGACGCGCCGATCGCGCGGACCTTGCCGCTGTGGATCAGGTCGGTCAGCGCGGAGAGGGTCTCCTCGAGGTCGGTGTGGGGATCGGGGCGGTGAAGCTGGTAGAGATCGATGTGGTCGGTCCGCAGGCGGCGCAGCGAGTTCTCCACGGCGGCGACGATCCAGCGCCGTGAGGCGCCCTGCTGGTTGGGGTCCTGCCCGATCGGGCGGCTGAACTTGGTGGCGAGCACGACGTCGTCGCGGCGCCCTTCCAGGGCCTTGCCGACGATGTCCTCGGAGTCGCCGTAGGCGTCGGCGGTGTCGACGAAGTTGATGCCGGCATCCAGCGCCTTGTGGATGATGCGGGCCGAGTCCTCGGGGGCGTTGCCCATGACCGTGGCGAACATCAGGGTGCCCAGCGCGTAGGGGCTGACCTGGATGCCGGTCCGACCGAGGGTGCGGTACTGCATGGGTTCTCTCCCTGTGATGGTCGGCACCGGGTGGCTGCCGTAGGCTGCGGTAAGCGGAATGCCTTTCCGGAACTATACGGAAAGCTTTTCCGCTTATGCAAGCGGAGTGATCAGACGGAGGTGACGTGGTGTCTCGGAACGGGACGCAGGCCGGGGTCTCACCGCCCGGCTCCGCGAAGCCGGGCGGTGGCGAACCGGCGCCGCGTCGGCGCGCCGACGCGCGACGCAACGTCGATGCGTTGGTCGAGGCCGCGAGGACCGTCTTTGCCACCTCCGGCGTGGACGCACCGGCGAAGGAGATCACCGACCTGGCCGGCGTAGGAGTCGGCACGCTGTACCGGCACTTCCCGCAGCGCTCTGATCTGGTCAAAGCCGTGGTGGAAAACGGAATCGACGCCGTCGCCGACGCGGGCCCGACCCTGAGCGCCAGGCACGAACCGGCGGAAGCGCTCATCAGATGGATCGACCGGTTCACCGAACTGCTCGCGACCAAACGCGGACTCGCCTCAGCGCTGCACTCGGGCGATCCGGCGTTCCAGGGGCTGCCCGGCTACTTCCTGCAGCGGCTCGGCCCCACCCTCACGGCACTGCTCGCCGCAGCGGTGGCCGACGGCGCGGTTCGCGATGACATCAGCGCCGAGGATCTCCTGCACGCCCTCACTGCGCTGTGCCAGCCTGTACCCGGGCGAGGGCCCGAGCACAACCAGCGCGTCGTCGCCGTCCTTCTCGACGGCCTACGCCGCGGCGCCACGCAGCGGCCCCCCGCCGCGTCCTAGGCGGTGCTGTCGGAGGTGCCGTCGGAGGTGTTGCCGGTGGACCAGGCACGGCCCGAGAGCAGGGCGGTGATCTCGTCCTCGCCGAGCAGCGGCGGGCGCACGACTCGCCCGGACGCGACGTAGAAGTAGGCCGCGTCGACGTCCGCCACGGCCACGCCGCGGACCCGCGCCCAGGCGACCCGGTAGACCGCGAGCTGGACGGGATCGGCGGCCTCCGAGCCGGTCTTCCAGTCGACGACCTCCCAGCGCCCACCGCCGAGCTCGTAGACGGCGTCGATGCGCCCCCGCACCGCGCGCCCGCCGATCATCACCTCGAACGGCGCCTCCAGGGCGAACGGGCGGCGGGCGCCGTACGGGCTGGCCAGGAAGGCCGCCTGCAGGCCGGAGAGGTCGCGGTCGTCCGTGAGGACGGCGGCATCTGCGGCGTCGGCGAGGTCCTCGACGTCGATGAGTGGCCGCTGGTCGAACATCTCCTCCACCCAGGCGTGGAAGCGGGTTCCCCGCCGGGCCTGCGGCACCGGCCGGCGCGGCACCGGCCGGGCCAGGTCGCGGGCGAACTCGACCGGGTCGGCCCGCATCCGCACGATCTCGGAGGCGGTCAGGCTCGCCGGGATCGGGACGTCCCGGAACGGGGCCCGGGCCACGCGCTCCTCGGCGAGCAGCAGCGCGGCTTCGCGGTCGAGCTCGGCGAGCAGGGCCCGCTCGCGGGCGGTCATCCCGCCCGGCTCGTCGACCAACGGGGCCTGGCCGGAGCGGATCATCGCCAGGGCCTCGGCGACGCCCGCCGCCGCCTCCCGCCGGCGGGCGAACGCCACCGGCTCGTAGGGCGCCGGCCACGCGAACTCCACCGGGACGGCCAGCGCGGGGTTGCCGCCCCGCTCCGGTTCGGAGGTCCACACGTCCACCCGCCCGTTCCCCTCGGCCGCGTGGTCGTGCAGCTCGGTGAGGAACACCGAGGGGCCACGCCTGGTGCGCTGGGTCGGCCCCCACCAGTGGCCGCTGCCGAGCAGCACCGACTTCGCCCGGGTGAACGCGACGTAGGCCAGCCGCCGCTCCTCGCGCTCCTGGTACTCCCGGCAGTCCTCGGTGTAGGCCTCCAGGGCCGCCTTCGAGTCGTCGAGCTCGTAGGACGGCAGCTCGGCCGCGTCGCCGCGCAGCGGGGTCGGCAGCACCCCGGTCGTGGTCGGCCACCTGTCCCGCACCGTCAGGTCGGGAAAGACCCCACGACTCAGGTTGGGCACGGCCACGACCTCCCATTCGAGGCCCTTCGCCCGGTGCATGGTCATCAGCGCGACGGCGTCCGCGCCGGACGGCCCGGTGATGTCCAGCCCGCGTTCGTGCTCGCGGGCCGCCCGTAGGAAGCCGAGGAAGGACGTCAGCGAGTTCGGCCCGTCGGGGTCGTCGAAGTCGGCCGCCGCGTCGAGGAAGGAGGCCAGGTTCTCCCGGCGGCGCGCCGCCACGGCACGCGGGCTGGCGGCGAGCTCGACGTCCAGCCCGATCGTGGAGATCACCCGGTGGAGCAGGTCGAGCAGCCCGTCGCCGACGTGCGCGCGCAGCGCCGCCAGCTCCGCGCCGAGCCGGGCGGCCCGCTCCCGTCCCTGGGCCGAGATCTCCTCGCCGGGGTCGGTGAGGGCGTCGGCGAGGGCGACGACGTCGCACGGGTCGACCCCGGCGACGGCCTCCGCCAGCGCGCTCCCGCCGGCGGCCGTGGGTGCGGTCGTGCCGGTGGTGCGCAGCAGCGCCCGCGCGCGGCGGCCCAGCGCGGCCAGGTCGCGCGGGCCGAGGCGGACCCGCGGCCCGGTGAGCAGCCGGACGAGCGCCGCGTTGGCGACCGGCGAGTCCAGCACCTCCAGCACGGCGACGACGTCGGCGACCTCGGGCAGGTCCAGCAGGCCGGCGAGGCCCACCACCTCGACCGGCAGCCCGGCGGCCGTCAGCGCCGTGTGCAGCGCGCGGACGTCCGAGCGGGCCCGCACGAGCACGGCCATGTTCCCGGGCCGCTCCCCCGCCGCGACCAGCTCGGCCAGCCGGGCGGCGACCCAGGTGACCTCCTGCGCCCAGCTCTCGTGCAGCGCCACCAGGGTCCGCCCGGCGGCGACGACGTCTGCCCGGGGACGCAGCTCGACGACGTGGTGGCGGGCCCGCAGCGGGGCCGCCACCGCGTTGGCCAGCGTCAGCAGCCGGCCGCCGCTGCGCTGGTTCACCGACAGCAGGTACCGCGCGGACGGGGTGCCGTCCGCGTGCGGGAAGTGATCGGGGAAGTTGTCCAGGTTGGCCACCGACGCGCCCCGCCACCCGTAGATCGCCTGGCAGGGGTCACCGACGGCGGTCACCGGATGGCCGCCGCCGAACAGCCCGGCCAGCATCGTGCGCTGGGCGACGGAGGTGTCCTGGTACTCGTCGAGGAGCACCACGCCGAACCGTGTCCGCTCGGCGGCGCCGACCTCCGGGGAGTAGCGGGCCAGCCGGGCGGCGAAGGTGACCTGGTCGCCGAAGTCGAGGACGTCCCGGCCGCGCCGGGCCGCCCGGTAGTCGGCGACGAGGCCGGCGAGCTCACGCCGCCCCCGGGCCGTGGCCGCCATCCGGCGCAGCTCCTTGCGCAGGCCCTTCGTGCCCGGTCGCAGCGCCGCGCTCGCCAGGGCCGCCATCGCCCGGTCGAACAGGTCCGCGTCGAAGGCCATCAGGTCGTCGGCGGAGACGAGGTGCTCGCTCATCTCCCCGTCGAGCGCGACGAGGTCGGCGACGAGCGCGGGCATCGACTTCGTCAGCGCCTCGACGCGGCCGCGGTGGGCGCGGGCGACGCGGGCCGCGAGCTGGTAGCGCGCGGCCGCGACGAGCATCCGGGTGTCGGGCTCGAGGCCGAGCCGCAGCGCGTGCTCGCTGACGAGACGCCCGGCGTAGGCGTGGTAGGTGCCGATCGTCGGCTCGTCGGCGTCGTCCGCGGCCGGCTGGCCGGGGACGTTCTCGCGGGCGCGGCGCAACGCCGTCCGCACCCGGCCGGCCAGCTCGGCGGCGGCCTTGTTCGTGAACGTCAGGCCCAGCACCCGCCCCGGCTCGACCTGACGGGTGGCCACCAACCAGACCACACGGGCGGCCATCACGGACGTCTTGCCCGACCCGGCGCCGGCGATGACGACAGCCGGCTCCAGCGGCGCGGTGGCCGCGGCCAGCTGTTCGTCGGTGTACGGGACGCCGAGCAGCTCCCGCAGGTACTCCGGTTCCGGCACCGGGCCGGTCATGGCACCGCCCGCGCCTGCCGGCTCCGGGTCGAGACCGGGAAGCACCTGCTCGGCGGCCCCCGCCGCGCCGGTCAATCGATCACCTGCTCCCCCTCCGGCCGCCCCGGGCAGCACCGACGGAACGAACACATGGTGCACCCCTCGCCGGGGGTGGGCCGGAAGGACTCGGTCGTCACGGTCCGCACCGCGTTCTCGACCATGTCGTCGATCCACGCCCGGCCGCCGGGAAGCGCGTCCTGACGCTGCACCTCGGGCGGCCCCGGTTCCTCCGCCGGCAGGCGCGGGCCGGTGTTGTCGCCGCCCGCGTCCCGCCGGAGCTGCACCAGCTCCGCCCCGCCGGGCACCGCCGCCGGCCGCTCACCGGCGGTGGACGGCGCCCCGCCGGTGGACGGCTCCCCGACCCAGGACGGGTCCCCAGCCCCGGGCACCTCGCCGGGCGCGGTCGGATCGCCGGGCGCGGTCGGATCGCGGCGGCGGGCGGCCTCGTCCAGTACCGGGTCGAGGGCGCCCTCGCGGACGGCGAGCTGGTAGCTGCCCAGCTGTGCGTGGGTCGCCAGGTCACGCCGGCTCGGCGGCGTCCGGCCGGTCTTGAAGTCGACGACGTGCACCCCGCCGGCGTCGTCGAGCTCGACCCGGTCGATGAAGCCGCGCAGCCGCACGACCCGGCCCGCCACCTCGATGTCGCAGGAGAAACGCACCTCGGACGCGACGACCTCGCGGCCGCGCTGCGCGGCGTGCCACTCGAGGAACCGGCCGAGCGCCTCCCGCGCCGCCGCGCGTTCCTGCTCGGAGCGCCACCGCGAGTCGAACTCCAGATGCCGCCAGACCAGGTCGAGCCGCGCGTCGAGGGCCTCGAGCCGCGCCTGCGTCCGGCCCGTCGTCACCTCGTCGGCCAGCGCGTGCACGACCTTGCCGAAGCCCTGCGCGGGCGACGCCGGCTCGGCCGCGTTCGCCTCGTGCTCCAGGAACCAGCGCAGCCCGCAGGAGCTCAGGCCCGACAGCGAGGACCCCGAGAGCCGGATCGGCGCGTCGGGCGCGACGACCGGGACGTCCGAGCTCGTCACGTCCAGCAGGCCCCACCAGCGGTCCGGATGGGCGGCGGGGACCAGCACCCGGCCGGTCTCGTCGGAGGCGGCGGCCAGGGCCGCGAGCCGGACCCCCGCGGCTTCCCGCATCGCCGCCGACGCCTCCGGGTCGACTGTCAGCCGCCGCAGCGCGGCGACCAGGCCGACCAGGGTGAGTGGACGCGGCGGGCGGGCCCGGACGCTCTCCACCTGCACCCCGAGCTCGGCCAGGAACCGACTGGGCTGCTCCCCGTCGTCGTCGGCGCCGTCCACCGCGGTCACCACCAGGCGGCGGCGCGCCCGGGTGAGCGCCACATAGAACAGGCGACGCTCGTCGGCGAGCAGCTCCTCCCTGGTCCGCGGCGGGCGGACGCCGCCGTTGCGCGGCGAGTCGAGCTGCTCGGCCCCGAGCAGGGTGTGCCGCTGGCGCAGGTCCGGCCAGACGCCGTCCTGCACGCCGCAGACGACCACGACCTCCCATTCCAGCCCCTTGGAGCGGTGCGCGGTGAGCAGCCGGACGGTGGCCGGGCGACCGGCCCGGGCCTGCGCCGTCTCCGGCGCGATCTGCTGGCGGGTCAGCTCCTCGACGACGGAGCTCACCCCGAAGCCCGGCCCGCGCCGCTCACCGAGACGCCCGACGGCGTCGAACAGCGCGACGACGGCGTCGAGGTCACGGTCGGCCGACCGCCCGGCCGGCCCGCCGACCGCGGACGCCCGCTCCAGCCTGGGGCCCCACTCGCTGGCCGTCCACAGTGTCCACAGCGCGTCCTCCGGGGCCGCCCCCCGCCGCAGCTCGGCGCGCACGGTTCGCAGCAACCGCCCGAGCCGGCGCGCGGGCGCGGCGAGCTCGTCCGGGACGGCGAGCAGAACCCGCTCCGGATCGGCGACCGCCTCGCGCAGCAGCTCGGCCGAGGACGCGGGCAGACCGAGCACCGACCCGTCCGCCTCCGGTGCCGAGCGCGGCTCCGGCAGGGCGATCGGGCCGACGGCGTCGTGGGCAGTGCTGTCGCGGGCAGTGCTGTTTCTGGCAGTGGTGCTCCGGGCAGTGGTGCTCCGGGCAGCGGCGCGGGCGGCGGCGTCGTGGGCGCGCAGCTCGCGGCCGAGGGCGCGCAGGCCGGCCGGGTCCGCGCCGCCCAGCGGGGAGGTCAGCAGCGCACGCGCCGTCTCCGGCGTCAGCTGGACCGCCGGGTCGTCCGCGCAGCGCAGGGCCGTGAGGAGCAGCGCCGCCGCCGGCTCCCGCGCCGGCGGGAGCTCCCCACCCGCCACGCTCACCGGGACGCCCGCCGCCGTCAGCACCCGGCGCAGCAGCCCGAGCGGCGCGGTGGAGCGGACCAGGACGGCCATGTCGTCCCAGTCGACGCCGTTCTCGAGATGCTCGCGGCGCAGCAGCTCGGCGATCGCCTCCGCCTCGGCGCCGGCCGTCGGATAGGTGCGGGCCGCGACCTGGCCCGGCCCGACGGCCCCCACGGAGACAAGATCACGGTGCGCGCGGACGTGGCGGACCGGCAGGCCCGCCGAGGGAAGCGACGCCGCGACGCGGCGGGAGGCGGCCAGCGGCGCCGGGGCCATCCGACGGCACCGCCGCAGCGCGGCGACGGGCGCCGGCGAGCCGTCGGCGCGGGGGAACCGGTTCGGGAAGTCGAGCAGGCCCCGGACCTCCGCCCCGCGGAAGGCGTAGATCGACTGGTCCGGGTCACCGAAGACGACCAGGTCCCCCCCGCCGCCGGCGACGGCGGTCAGCAGCCGCTCCTGCGCCGGGTCGGTGTCCTGGTACTCGTCGACGAACACCGCCCGGTACCGCTGCCGCAGCTGGGCGAGGACGTCCGGCTCGGCGGCGAGGTTCGCCGCGGCGTGCACCAGGTCGGCGTAGTCGAGGGCTCCCTCCGCGCCGAGCGCGTCGAGGTAGTCGCCGTAGAACTCGGCGACGGCCGCCCAGTCGGAGCGGCCCACCCGCCGGGCGATGCGCGCCAGCGCCGGCGGATCGACGCCGATCTCCCGGGCCCGCGTGAGCAGCATCCTGATCTCCTCGGCGAAGCCGCGGGTGTTCAGACAGCCGGCGAGTGGATCAGGCCAGACCGGACGTCCCAGCTCGCGGGAGCCTTCGATGAGGTCGCGCAGCCGGGCGTCCTGCTCGGGGCCCGACAGCAGGCGGAAGCCGCCGAGCGGGGTGGCGGCGCCGTACGCGCGCAGCAGCCCGAGGCACCAGGCGTGGAACGTCCACGCCGCCGGCCCGACGGCGGCCGCCCCGAGCCGGACGGCGAACCGTTCGCGCAGGTGGCGGGCGGCCCGCCGACTGAACGTGAGCACCAGCAGGGACGCCGGATCCGCCCCGGCCTCGATCCGCCGGGCGACTGCCTCGACCAGGGTTGTGGTCTTTCCCGTTCCCGGACCGGCGAGGACTAGTAGCGGACCACCGGCGTGTCCCACCACGTCGGTCTGCGCCGTGTCCAACACGATGGGTCCGGCCACCGGGACGAAGGGCGACACCAGGCGAAACGACGGCCGCCGGGCAGGGCGGGCAGGCGTCGGCACGGTGACCACGCCGCACAGCACATCACGACACTCTGACAAGATCGCCAAAGCACGGACGAGGTCGGCGCCGATGGCACGGAAGTGCTGTCAGCGCGACGACACCGGCACCCTTTGGAGCAGCACAAAGATGAGTACGAATACCACCAAAAGTGTCGAAACAGCTGCGAGTCGACGTCGGAACGTGGCAGTTTCACCGAGCATGACGGACGACGACGTCCCGGCCGGTCATTCCACGCGGACCGCGCCGGAGGCCCAGGGGGCATCCACCGGACGACGGGCACGACGGCCACAGGCCGACGCCTCGGCCCCGGCGCGGGCGGTCACGGCACCACGCCCACGAGCCGGCACGGCGGACGGCCCCGGCGATGACGGTAGCGTCGCGACGGTGACCGGCCCGTTCGCCAGGACGGCCGGCGACGCCGTCGCGGGCGGCGGCGAGTACGCCGGCCGGGTCGCCTTCGTGACCGGATCCGGCTCGGGAATCGGCGCCGCCTGTGCCCGCCGGCTGGCCGCGGCCGGCGCCTTCGTCGTCCTGGCCGACCGGGACACCGTCGCGGCCAAGGAGGTCGCCGGCGAGATCGAGGCGGCCGGCGGCACCGCACTGGCGGTGGCGGTCGACGTCGCCGACCCGGAGTCGGTCGCCCAGGCCGTCGCCACGGCGATCGAGGCCGGTGGACGGCTCGACCTCGCGGTCAACAACGCGGGCATCGCCACCGACCGGGCCCCGCTGGAGGACATCTCCCTCGCCGACTGGGACCGGGTTCTCGCGGTCAACCTCTCCGGCGTCTTCTACAGCATGCGCGCCGAGATCCCGGCGATGCTCGCGGCCGGCGGCGGCTCGATCGTCAACATGGCCTCCGTGCTGGGCACGGTCGGCCTACAGGGCACACCGGCCTACGTCGCCGCCAAGCACGGCGTGATCGGACTCACCAGGGTGGCCGCGCTGGACAACGCGACGCGCGGAATCCGGGTCAACGCGGTGGCACCCGGGTTCATCGACACCACGATGGTCAGCTCACACCGCGGGGCGCGCTTCTTCCAGCCGATGAACCGGCTGGGGACCGCCGCCGAGGTCGCCGAGGTCGTCCACTTCCTGCTCTCCGACCGCGCGTCCCTGGTGACCGGCAGCGTCTACTCAGCTGACGGAGGGTTCACCGCCCGCTGATCGCACAGGCGGGCCCCAGCCGACCGGAGTCGGTACCGGCCCGGGCCCCAACGCCGGCTGAACCCCGGCGTCGACCGGGGATCAGCGCAGGTGGAGGCCCAGCAGCTGGTGGAGATCGGCGCCAGCCGAGGATCAGGCTGGCGCAGAATCAGGGCCGGCACGGAATCAGGGCCGGTCAGGGCGGGTGACGCCGTCCCAGCGGGCTGCCGCGAGATCGACCCGATCACCGCCGGGCCGCAACGGGGTGCTGTCCGCGCGCAGGCGTCGCAGTGCCTCGGCGGGCGCGGCGGGGTTCGGCTCCCCGGACGCGCGAATCACCCGGTGCCACGGGACGTCGTCCTCGTGACCGTGCCGTGAAAGCACCGCGCCCACGGTGCGCCCGGTGCCGGCGCCGACGAACTCGGCGACGTCACCGTAGGTCATGACCTTGCCGGCCGGTATCCGGGTGACGGCCTCAAGGACGGCCATCGCGTGGGGGCTCGGCCTTCCCCCGATGTGGATCCGCGTCGCGACACCCGCCGAAACGGTGTCGGGAGACCGCCCCCGCCGAGGCCCGCCGGGCCCATCCGTCGCCCGCGCCATGCCCACCGACCTCCCCAACGCGTTTTCTCCGGGGCTCGCCCTTCCCCGTGCTCGGCCAGCCTCCCCGAGGCTGGTCTCGCACAGCCCAGATTCCTCTCAGCCCGGAACCACGGATTCCCACCCGCACCACCAGATCGCCATCTAGCGGACAAACACCCCATCCGGCGGGGTTGCCTGCTCGCCCTTTGGCATCCTTCTCGCCCTTCGGGAGCGGAATCCGCCGAGATCGACCCCCGAAACGGCGAGGACGGAATCAAAGGGCGAGGACACGATGGTCCGCAAGGCCTCCGGCACGACCGTGGCGGGTGAGTGCGGCTGTGCCGACGCACTCACCCGCCACAGATCTTCCGGGCGCACGCCCACCCAGGAGACGCGGGGGCTGACGGTTGGGGAGACGGATCAGTAGACGGGGAGGGTCTTGTCCACCTGGGTGGCCCAGGCGGTCACGCCGCCCTGGACGTGGACGGCGGTGGCGAAGCCGGCGCCCTTGAGGGTCGCGAGGGCCTCGGCTGAGCGCACCCCGCTCTTGCAGTAGACGACGACCCGCCGGTCCTGGGGCAGCTCGGCCAGGTGCGCCGGCAGCTCCCCCTTCGGGATGAGGCGCGCGCCGGGGATCCGCACGATCTCCCACTCCGCGGGCTCACGGACGTCGATCAGCTCGATCGGCTCGCCGCCGTCCAGCATGGTCCTCAGCTCGGCGGCGGTGATCGTGGAGCCGGCCGCCGCGAGCTGGGCCTCCTCGGAGACCACGCCGCAGAACGCCTCGTAGTCGATGAGCTCGGTGATCGACGGGTTCTTCCCGCACAGCGGGCACTCCGGGTCCTTGCGCACCTTGATCGTCCGGTAGGACATCTCCAGGGCGTCGTAGACCATCAGCCGGCCGACGAGCGGGTCGCCCACCCCGGTCAGCACCTTGATGGCCTCCGTGGTCTGGATCGACCCGATGGAGGCGCAGAGCACACCGAGGACACCGCCCTCGGCGCACGAGGGGACCATGCCCGGCGGAGGCGGCTCGGGGTAGAGGCACCGGTAGCACGGGCCGTGCTCGGCCCAGAAGACGCTCGCCTGACCGTCGAACCGGTAGATGGAACCCCACACGTAGGGCTTGCCGAGCAGCACGCAGGCGTCGTTGACCAGGTAGCGGGTCGCGAAGTTGTCGGTGCCGTCGACGATCAGGTCGTACTGGGCGAAGATCTCCATCACGTTGGAGGTGTCCAGCCGGGTCTCGTGGATCACCACGTTGACCAGCGGGTTGATCTCCCGGACAGAGTCGCGGGCGGACTCGGCCTTGCTCCGGCCGACGTCGGACTGCCCGTGGATGATCTGGCGCTGCAGGTTCGACTCGTCCACCACGTCGAACTCGACGATGCCCAGCGTCCCCACCCCGGCCGCGGCCAGGTACATCAGGGTCGGCGAGCCCAGGCCACCCGCACCGACGGCGAGGACCCTCGCGTTCTTCAGGCGCTTCTGCCCGTCCATCGCGACGTCGGGAATGATCAGGTGCCGCGAGTACCGGCGGACCTCGTCGACGGTCAGCCCCTCGGCGGGGGAGACCAGGGGCGGTAGTGACACGTTGCTCCTCGCCTTCTCTGTCGTACCACCCGACGATGCCACAGCCGCCCGGTCCGGCAGCCGTGATCGGCGGTTCGCGCGACCGCCGACAGCCCACCGATCTCCGGACGGGCCGCCGCAACGGGCGCTCCACATGGTGCAGCGCGTCCCCGGGCCCGGGTGTTCCCCACCCCGCCCGGGACGTCCGGCACCCGCGCGGGGGTCAGGCCGAGCGGCGGGTGGGCCGGGAGCTGACGACCTCGTCGGCCGCCGTGTCCGCCTTCTCCTTCCGGCTCCGGCTCGGCTGGCCCTTCCGGGCCCCGGCCCGGGCGGAGCCAGCCCCGGCCCGGGCGGAGCCAGCCTCGGCCGGGGCCGCCCGCGCGGAGCCGGAGCTCTGGCCGTCACGGCCGGTCCGGGCCGCCTCGATGCTTGCTCGCAGCGCCGCCATCAGGTCACCGGCCGCGTCGACGCCGGGCTGCTCGGAGGGAGGTGCGACGACGTCCCGGCCGGCGATCTTGGCGTCGATCACGGCCTGGAGCGCCTCGCGGTACCCGTCGCGGAACTTCGTGGGGTCGAAGTCGGCGGCGAGGGTGTCGATCAGTGAGCTCGCCATCGCCAGCTCCTGCGGCCGGACGTCCACCTGCTCGTCGAGGACGTCGAACTCGGGCTCGCGGACCTCGTCCGGCCACAGCATTGTTTCCAGGACGAAGACGTCGTCGCGGACCCGCAGCGTCGCGAGCTGCTCGCGCTGGCGCAGCGCGATCTTGACCAGTGCGACCCGCCCCGAGCCGGCGAGCGCGTCGCGCAGCAGGACGTACGGCTTGAGGCCGGTGCGGTCCGGCTCGAGGTAGTAGCTCTTCGCGAAGTAGATCGGATCGACCTGCTCGAGGGGGACGAACCCCAGCACGTTGATCGAGCGGGACGTCGTCAGCGGCAGGTTCGTGAAGTCGTCGTCGGTGAGGACGACCATCTCCCCGTCGGGGAGCTCGTAGCCTTTCGCGATGTCGGCGTAGGCGACCTCCTCGCCGTCGGTCGCGGCGACCCGCCGGTACCTGACCCGAGCGCCGTCCGAACGCCTGACCTGGTGGAACGAGACGTCACGCTCCTGGGCCGCGGGGTAGAGCCGGATCGGGATCGACACCAGACCGAAAGAGATCACACCCTTCCAAATCGAACGCATGTTCACCCCTCACGTCGACTCAACCCAATAGTGACCCACCAGAAGCCCACTGGGAAGCCACGCGGACGAAACGTCGCCTGCGGCCCCGTCGACGGGAATCGACGCGGTCGGTGGGGGTATCGGTGACACGCACCACCGGAAGACGCCGACCAGCCCGAGAGACCGACCAACGCCGAGGGAGACACCCGATGAGGTCACCGACCGACCCCCCGCTGGACGTCCCGGACGCCGACGCCGCCGAGCAGTCCCGGGAGCTTCGCCCGTCGGGGACGACGCAGGCGGGGCTCGTCGAGGGCGCTCAGGGCACCCAGGCCCGCGAGGTCGACGAGTTCGACGCGGTCGAGCAGAGCATCGTGGTCGACCAGGACGACGAGGAGGAATACAGGTAGGCCCCGGTCGGAGCCGGCATCCGGGGGGCGGCCGACCATCGCGGGTACTGTTGGCCACATGTCTGCGCGGCCGCGCACCGACGGCTCGCGCCTGATCGACCTAGCGTCTGATCGACCTAGCGTCTGATCGACGATGCCGGTGACCGACGGGGAGGTACGCCGGTGACAGCCGAGCCCGCGGCGCCACAGTCGCGGCCGGGCCGAACTCCTCGGCTCCCCCGCACAGCGCGCCGCTTCCAGCTGCTTGGGGCCGCCCGCGAGGTGTTCGTCGCCCAGGGCTACCACGCGGCCGCGATGGACGAGATCGCCGAGCGGGCCGGGGTGAGCAAGCCGGTGCTCTACCAGCACTTCCCCGGCAAGCTCGACCTCTATCTCGCGCTGCTCGACGAGCACTCCGAGAAGCTGGTCTCGGCCGTGCGCGCGGCGCTCGCCTCGACCACGGACAACCACATCCGGATCGAACGCTCGATCCGGGCCTACTTCGACTTCGTCGCAGACCCCAGCGGCGCGCACCAGCTCGTCCTGGAGTCCGACCTGCGCAGCGAGCCGGCCGTCCGGCAGCGGGTGGAGAACACCTCGGCGCAGTGCGTGCGCGCGATCGCCGCCACCATCGTCGCGGACACCGGGCTCCCCCAGGAGGAGGCCGACCTGCTGGCGATGGGGCTGGTCGGGCTGGCCGAGTCGGGCGCGCGCTGGTGGCTGCTGCGCGAGGGGCGGGTGTCGAAGGAACGTGCCGTGGAGTCGCTGGTCGAGCTCGCCTGGCGTGGCATCGCCGGTTACCCACAGCAGCCCGCCACCGAGGCGCCCTGACCCGGCCGCCGGCGCGGACGTGTGCCGGCAGCGAACAGCGCTCCACAGCACCCGAACGACGGCCCGCAGGCCATAGTGTGGGCGCTGATCGTCCGTCGGCGGCGGTGGCCGTCGCGGAGAAGTGCCCCTGGAAACTCGACCACGCGGAGGTTATCGAGTGGAGGTCAAGATCGGGATCAAGCACGTCGGTCGTGAGCTGGTACTGGAGAGCACCCAGTCACCGGACACGGTCGCCGCGCTGATCAGCGAGGCGGTCGACGGCAAGACCGGACTTCTCACCCTCGTGGACGAGAAGGGGCGTCGGGTCGTCGTGCCCGTCGACGCGCTCGCCTACGTCGAGATCGCGGAGTCCGAATCGCGTCGGGTCGGCTTCGGCACCGCCTGACAGACCAGCAGACCGGCGCGGCGTCGGCCCCTCGAGGCGAGATGTGCCCTCACCGTCACACCTCACCTCGACGGCCGGCGTCCGCATCCGGGCGGCCCCATCCCGGCAGCCCGGTCAGGTCCCCGCTCCCGCGTTGGTCAGGTCTCCCCTAGGCGGAGAGGCCGAGCGCCGACATCCGCCGGCCGTGCGCGGCCATGATGCGGTTGAAGATGCCGGCGATCTCCTGCAGGTCCCCGACGCCGGCGAGCAGGCCGGTCAGCGCGTCCCGGTCCACCGCGACCCGCTGGGCCTGTGTCAGCGCCTCCCCCACCAGCCGGCGCGCCCACAGCGCGAGCCGGCCCGCCACCACCGGGTTGGTCGCGATGGCGGCCCGCACCCGCTCGACGGCGAACGCCGCGTGGCCGGTGTCGGCGAGCACGCTGAGCACCAGGGCACGCGCCTGCGGAGCGAGCCGGCCGGCGATCTCCCGGTAGAAGTCCGCCGCGATGTTGTCTCCCACGTACGCCTTGACCAGGCTCTCCAGCCAGTCCGACGGCGCGGTCAGGTTGTGGAACGCGGTCAGCGCCGGCACGAACGGCCCCATGGCCTGCTCCAGGTCGACCCCGAGCCGGGTCAGCTCGCGCTCGATGGCCTCGAAGTGCGCGAACTCGGCCGCGGCCATCCGGCCGAGCGCGATCTTGTCCGCGAGCGTGGGGGACATACGGGCGTCCGTCGCCATCCGCTCGAAGGCGGTCAGCTCGCCGTACGCGAGCAGGCCGAGCAGGTCGACGAGCGCCGGGTCGGCGGTGCCGGGCACGGCGAGCGCGGGGTCCGCGGCGACCGGCGCGCCGGTCGCCTCAGTTGCGTCGGTCACATCGGTCGCATCGATCGCCCCGTTCACATCAGCGGGAAGGGTTCCGGTCCGGGTCTGCGAGGTCTGCGCCACAGCGCGATTCTGGCACCCCGCGGCCCGCGCACCGCGGCGCGAGCCCGGCCCGGCGCTTGGTGCCACGGCTCGGCAACCGCACCCCAACAGCGTCGAGCGCCCTGGTAGCGGCTCCGGCGGCGGCCCGGAGTCCGGCCCGCGCGACGGCGCCGCCCGGTGCCCGCGCCGGGCGGCGCCGGCACCTGTGAGCCCCTCGACGAACCCCTTGGACGTCAGCGTTCGCGGAGGCTGTGGGCGAGAACGTTGCAATATCACACCCGCTCGGGGCGAGACACGGGTTATCCTGGGGCTAGCCGGTGGTCATCACACCACCCAGCCATCAGGCCGCTGATCGACTGGCGCCGCCCCGACACCGGGCCGCAGGCGCCGCGCGGCACATCGCGAGCGGGTTCAGCGTAGGACACCGCTCAGAGCAGACCAGGAGCGTCCCGCTGTCCGTCACAAGCACACAAACGCCCGACAACGAACCCATCAGCGACGGCTCTGACACCGCGAGCCCGGCCGAGACCCCGAGTCTGGCCGACACCCCGCGTCTGGCCCCCACCTTCGCCGAGATCGGCGTGCGGGCCGAGACAGTCGCCGCCCTGGCGGAGGTCGGCATCATCCGGCCGTTCGCCATCCAGGAGCTCACCCTCCCCCTCGCCCTCGAGCGCACCGACATCATCGGGCAGGCGCGGACGGGTACCGGCAAGACCCTCGCCTTCGGCATCCCCATCGTCCAGGTCGTCACGGCGCCGGACGAGGGCGCGGACGGCCGCCCGCAGGCGCTCGTCGTCGTCCCCACCCGTGAGCTGTGCGTGCAGGTCACCGCGGACATCGCCCGCGCCGGCCTCGGCCGCGGGCTGCGCGTGCTGTCGGTGTACGGCGGCCGCGCCTACGAACCCCAGCTCAGCGCGCTGCGCGCCGGCGTCGACATCGTCGTCGGCACGCCCGGGCGCCTGCTCGACCTCGCCCGTCAGAAGGCGCTCGACCTCGCGGGCGTGCGCGCCCTCGTGCTCGACGAGGCAGACGAGATGCTCGACCTCGGCTTCCTGCCCGACGTCGAGCGCATCCTCGCGTTCCTGCCGGAGCAGCGGCACACGATGCTGTTCTCCGCGACGATGCCCGGGCCCGTCATCTCGCTCGCCCGCAGGTTCATGACCCGTCCGGTGCACGTCCGCGCGGAGCAGCCCGACGAGGGCCGCACCGTCCCGAACACGCAGCAGCACGTCTTCCGTGCGCACGCGCTGGACAAGATGGAGGTGCTCGCGCGCGTCCTGCAGGCGGAGAGCCGCGGGCTGGCGATGGTGTTCGTCCGCACCCGGCGCACCGCCGACAAGGTCGCCGAGGACCTGGCCCGCCGTGGCTTCGCCGCGGCGCCGGTGCACGGCGACCTCGGCCAGGGCCAGCGTGAGCAGGCGCTGCGCGCGTTCCGCGCCGGCAAGGTGGACGTCCTCGTCGCCACCGATGTCGCCGCGCGCGGCATCGACGTCGGCGGCGTCACCCACGTCGTGAACTATCAGTGCCCCGAGGACGAGCACGCCTACCTGCACCGAATCGGCCGTACCGGCCGGGCCGGCGGCAGCGGTGTCGCGGTCACCTTCGTCGACTGGGACGACCTGCCCCGGTGGACGCTGGTCAACCGGGCGCTGGCGCTCCCGTTCGAGGAGCCGCTGGAGACCTACTCCACCTCGGAGCACCTGTTCGAACTGCTGGCCATCCCGGCCGGGGTGAAGGGCACGCTGCCGCACTCGGCGCGGACCCGGGCCGGCCTGGCCGCCGAGGAGATCGAGGACCTCGGTGAGAAGGGCCGCGGCACCCGCCGCCGCACCCGCGAGCGGGAGGACGAGCGTCCCACCCGCCCGGCCCGCGCCCGGGTCCGGCAGCGCACCCGGGGTGCCGGGGCGGCCGCGGCTGCCACCGGCCTCACCGTCGCCGACGACTCGCAGGCCGACGGCCCGGCGCTCGACGGCCAGGCCGGCCTCGACGACGGCCTCACCGGCACCGTGGACGTACCCGTCGCGCCGGTCCGCGCCATCAGTGGCGACACGGCCCGCGGCGACGCCGTCCTGAGCGAGTCCGACGAGGACACCGCCACCGACCCGACAGCCGAGCCCGCCCGACGCCGGCGGCGTAGGCGCGGCGGCCGGGGGCGCGGCACGGGCACCGTGCGCGACACCGACGTGGAGTCGATGGACGACGACGCGGCCGGTCCCGGCGCCGACCACACTCCCCGGGCCGAGTCGGCCTGACCCGCCAGCCCGCCAGGGCCCGCGCGGCATGCTTCGGCGTGCCGCGCGCTGGTCACGGGTGGGACCGCAGCGTGAGCCGCACCCAGCTCGGCCGCCCGCAGGCGGGGCAGCGCAGCAGCGACGGGTGTCCTAGCGGCAGCGGGAGATGCACACTCGGCATCAGCACCCACAGCGCCCGCCGCAGGCCGATCGTGCTCGTCCGGCCGCAGCGGGAGCAGGTGACCGCGAGGCTCGTGCCGCGCGGGCCGGGCGGGCGCACCCCGCTGTAAAGGGCCCGCTTGCCGTGCGCGTCCCGGCCGATCGCCGTCGTCGGCCGGCCGGAGGAGCCGGGGCCGCCGACCGGCGCCGGCCCGGACGGCCGGCCACCCGCCGGCTCCGGCCCGGCCAGTCCGGAGGCGCTGCGCAGGCCGCTTTTCGCCGTCCCACGGTGGCGGAGCCGGTCGAAGCCCGCAGACGCGCCCGCGCTCACACCGCCGCGCCCGAGACGGCGGCGTCCGGCCCGACGGCAGCAGAAGCGGCGGGAGCGGCGAGAGGTACCGGCACGCCCGCGATCGCCCGGGCGTGCGTGCGGTACGCCTCCGCTCCCTTGGAACGGCCGGCGGTGGTGAGAATCGACCGCCCCAGGCCCGGCGCCTCGGCGAACCGCACCGACCGCACCACCGGCGGCTCGAGGATCTTCACCTCGTAGCGGGAGGCGACGTCCACGACCACGGCCCGGCTGTGCGCCGTGCGCCCGTCGAACAGCGTGGGCAGGACCCCGCGAACCCGCAGCCGCGGGTTCGTCAGCCGCTGAACGTCCGCGACGGTGTCGAGGAGCTGGCCGACCCCGCGGTGCGAGAGCGTCTCGCACTGCATCGGGATGACGACCTCGTCCGCCGCGGTCAGGCCGTTGATGGTCAGCACGCCGAGCGAGGGCGGGCAGTCGACGAGCACGAAGTCGTACCCGGCGGCGATCTCGACGAGGGCCAGCCGCAGCGCGTGCTCGCGCCCGGTGCGCGAGAGCAGGATGGCCTCGCAGCCGGCGAGTTCGATGGTGGCGGGCAGCAGGTCGCTGCCGTCAGGGGTGGACCGGATCACGATGCCCGCGGGCAGCCGTCCGAGCAGCACGTCGTGGACGGACAGCTCGAGGGAGTCCGGGTCGAGCCCGAGGGAGAACGTCAGGCAGGCCTGCGGGTCCAGGTCGACGAGCAGGACGCGGCGGCCGAGCTCGCACAGCGCGGCGCCGAGGCTGGCCACCGAGGTCGTCTTGGCGACGCCACCCTTCTGGTTGGCGACAGCGAGAACCCGGGCCACACCGAGCAGTGTGCCTACTTTGCCCGGCTGATCACAACACCCTGCGTGACCGAGTCGCGCGCCGGCGGTGACCCCCGGGGCGAACCCCCGCAAGCGGGCGGCATTTTCGCCCACCGAAGCCGACATGTCCGCCAGCCGGCGGTGCCCGGGCCGTGTTCTGGGCGTGTCGCGCGGGCAGGGCGTACCCGGGGCGAGGCGGACCCGCGTTGTACCGCGCGCGGCCGCCCGACCAGCCGGACCATGGACCGGATACGCCGGGCACCAGTGCGGCCGCGCCGACCAGAAGGAGTCACCTGAATGCTCGAGGCCGCCGGTTACCTGCTCGTGGCCGTCCTGCTGATCGCCGGTAACGCGCTCTTCGTCGCCGCCGAATTCGCGCTCGTCGCCGTCGAGCCGCACCAGGTCGAGGAGGCGGCGAACACGGGCGACCGCCGCGCCGGAATCGTCCTGCGGGCGGTGCGCTCGCTGTCGTTCCAGCTCTCGGGCGCGCAGCTCGGCATCACGGTGACCTCGCTGGTCGTGGGCTACATCGCCGAGCCCGCCGTCGCCACGCTGCTCGAACCGCTACTGGACGTCGCCCACATCCCTCCGTCGCCGCGCGAGGTCACCGCGATCGTGCTGGGGCTGGTAGTGGCCACCGTGACGCAGATGGTCTTCGGTGAGCTCGTCCCGAAGAACTGGGCGATCTCCGAGCCGGTGCGGGTCGCCCGGGCGGTCGCGCCGGCGCAGGTCATGTTCTCGCGGGTGTTCCGGCCGCTGATCACCGTCCTGAACGGTTCGGCGAACGCCCTGCTGCGGGCGATGGGTGTGGAGCCCCAGGACGAGCTGCGCAGCGGCCGGTCGTCGGACGAGCTGAGCTCGATCGTGGCGTCCTCGGCCGAGCACGGCACCCTGCCCGTCACCACCGCGGCCCTGCTGAGCAGGTCGCTGCGCTTCGGCGACCGGCGGGCGTCCGACGTGATGACCCCGCGGGTGCGGACGGTCTTCGCCGGGGCGGGCACCTCGCTGGCGGAACTGCTGCGCCTCGCCGAGCACACCGGGCACTCGCGCTTCCCCGTCCTGCGCGAGGACGACGAGATCGGCGAGGACGGGTACGGCGTGGTCGGCGTCGTCCACGTCAAGGACGCGTTCGGAGTCCCGGCGCCGGAGCGGGCGCGGCGGACGGTGCCGGAGATCATGGTCGAGCCGCTGCTGGTGCCCGCGTCGCTGCACTGCGAGGTCCTGCTGCGCCGGCTGCGGCGCGGCGGCCTCCAGCTCGCCGTCGTCATCGACGAGTACGGCGGCACGGACGGCATCGTGACGATGGAGGACCTCGTCGAGGAGCTCGTCGGCGATGTCGACGACGAGCACGACCGCCCGGCACCACCCGACGTGGTGGCCCTCGGCGCCGGCCAGTGGATGTTGTCCGGGCTGCTCCGCCTCGACGAGGTAAGCGAGGCGACCGGAGCCCGCCTGCCCGCCGGCCCCTACGAGACCATCGGCGGGCTCGTCCTGGCCCGCCTCGGCCGGCTGGGAAGGCCGTGTGACGTCGTCCAGGTCGAGGGCCATGAGCTCGTTGTGGCCTCGGTCGACGGCCACCGGATCGACCGGGTACGCCTCAGCCCCACGGAAGCCACGGACGGGACACCCGCCCGGGCGGACGCACCCGGGCATGCTGGTACGTCCGAGCATGCTGGGACGTCCGAGCACGCGGGCAGGTCCGGGCACGCTGGCACGTCCGAGCGGGCGGGCGACCGATGAACCTGCTGGCTGTTCTCGCCGGCGTGCTGCTGCTCGCCGGGAATGCGTTCTTCGTCGGCGCCGAGTTCGCGCTGATCTCGGCCCGCCGCGACCGGGTCGAGCCGATGGTGGAGGACGGCGACAAGCGGGCGGCGGCCGTCCTGTCGCACATGGAGCACCTCTCCCCCATGCTCGCCGCCACCCAGCTCGGCATCACCGTGTGCTCGCTGGCCCTGGGCGCGGTCGCCGAGCCGGCGGTCGCCCACCTCCTCGAGGCCGGGCTCGAGGCGGCGAACGTCCCCGTCGGCGCCCAGCACGCCATCGCCTTCGTGATCGCGCTGTGCATCGTGGTGTCGCTGCACATGGTGCTGGGCGAGATGGTCCCGAAGAACCTCTCGATCGCCGGCCCGGAGCGCGCGGCGCTCTGGCTGGGCCCGCCGCTGTTCGCGTTCGCCCGGTTCACCCGGCCGTTCATCGCCTTCCTGAACCACTTCGCGAACGCGGTGCTGCGGCTGCTGCGGGTCACCCCGTCGGACGAGCTGGCCTCCGCCTACACCCCGGAGGAACTGGGGGCGCTGATCGGGCAGTCCCGACAGGAGGGCCTGCTGCCCGCCGGTGAGCACGAGCTGCTCACGCACGCGCTCGAACTGTCCGGACGGACCGTCCGCTCAGTGATGATCCCGCTGCCGGAGATCGTCACCGTGCCGTGGACGGTCACCGCCGCCCAGCTGGAGGAGGCCGTGGCCGAAACGGGCTACTCCCGGTTCCCCGTCCGCGCCCCGGGCCAGGACGCCGGTGGCGAGCCAGGCCGTGGCGTGGGGCCCGTGGCGGAGCTGGCCGGCTTCCTGCACGCCAAGGACGTCCTCGGTGTTCCCGAGCAGGAGCGCGACGAGCCGCTGCCGCACCGCCGGCTGCGCCGGATGGCCGAGATCGGGGTCGACCTGCACCTGGACGAGGCGCTCCGCCTCATGCAGCGCACCAACAGCCACCTGGGCCGGGCGGTGGACGCAACCGGCACCACCCTGGGCGTCGTCGCCATGGAGGACGTCGTCGAGGAGTTCGTCGGCGAGGTGGAGGACGCGAGCCATCGCGAGACGGCCGACCCCCGACCATGAACGGCCGGTCCCGCGGGAACGCGGAGCGCCGGGGGCGCGGCCGCGCCCCCACGGGACCGAGCGGCGGGACGAGCGGTCAGCCGGCAGCCGGCGCGGCGGTCTGGATGACCTCGAACGACCAGAGCGTGGCGCCGGACGCGGCCGGCCCACCCGGAGCACCGTGCCCACCCGGGGCGCCGTGGCCGGTGGGAGCACCATGGCCGGCGGGAGCGGCACCCGAACCGCCGGGCTGGCCGCCGGGGTGGCCCTGGCCGGACGACGCCTCCACCCCGGCCGCCCGGTGGCCCTCACTGAACGCCATCGAGGACTGCCACTTCTGGAAGTCCTCCTCGCTGCGCCACCGGGTGTAGACGAGGTAGGTGTCGGTTCCCTCGAACGGGCGCAGGAGCTCGAACCACTCGAACCCGTCCGCCTTCTCGACCATCCCGGCCCGCCCGGCGAACCGCGACTCCAGGGTCTCCCGCATCGCCGGGGGGACCGTGAGGACATTGATCTTCACGACGCTCATGACCGTCACGGTAGTGCGCCGTGCCGCGCCGTGACACGGTCGATCCCCACGTGTGGCGCATGGCCGTGGCCGGGGCCGGGGCCTCGGCACCATCCCCCACCCGGACGGGTACTACAGTCGGCGAGCGTGTCCCGACTTCCCCGGCTGGCTGTGGTCATCGACGCCGGTTCCGGTCCCGGCGCACCGCCCCCCGGTGCCGGCACAGCCGCACTCATCGCCCTGGTGGACGGCGGACTGGACGGCATCGGCGTGATCGCGGGTGACCCGTCCTCCCCGCCGGCCCGGGAGGCCGCCCGCACGCTCGGCGAGTTCGGCATGGCCGACCGCCTCACCATCGTCCCCGGCCCACTGGTGCTACGCACCGGCCCGGACGGCGGTCGCCCGTTCGCACTGGACATTCCCGACCCAGCCGGTGTTGGCCTGGCTGGTGTCGGCCTGGGGCTCGCCCGCCAGGACGCGGTCGTGTTCGTCGGCGCTCCGCCGCCGGCCGTCCCGCCGGCAGGCGATGAAGGCGAGCCGGGCCAGGTGAGCGCCCCGCGGTCCTGGAGTGAGGAGTACTTCTTCGCCGGGGTGTTCCACCAGGAGGTGGAGGGGCTGTACCGGGTCTCGGCCGAACCTGAGCTGGCCGCCGCGCAGGGCCGCTGGATCGGTGAGTACCTGCGCGGGCGCTACCTGCTGCCCTCCCGCCCGGCGATGGTGAGCGCGTCGGGACGGTCCGCCGGCGGACCGCCGGCGGACCACGCCGGACAGTTGCGCCGCCGTCTGTACCTGCGCGCGCTCACCCGGGAGGTGCGCCGGGGACACGCCCGCGCCGCGTCCGCCGGCTACCCGCTGCCGGTGCCAGCCCACCGGGACTAACGCGGACCAGTGCCACACCTGCGAGGGGTCGGAGTGGCACGGGCTTGATCCGTGTTACGGGTGGGCCGCCCGGGTGCGCTCGAGCAGTCGCAGGCGGTCCGTCGCCGCCCGCAGCGTCTCCAGCCGCTTCGGGAAACCGAACCGGACGATGTGCCGACCGTCGGCCGGATCGGCGTAGAAGGACGATCCCGGGACGGCTGCGACCCCGAGCTCGCTCACCAGCCGCCGCGCGAAGGCGACGTCGTCGCCGGCCGGATCCAGGTCGGTGGTGTCGCACATCACGTAGTAGGCGCCGTCCGGTGGACGGAGGGCGAACCCGGTGTTCTCCAGCGCGCCGCACAGGAGGTCACGGCGCACCCGGTACTCCTGCGCGAGCCCGGCGTAGTACTCGGGCGGCAGTCCCATCGCGGCGACGCCGGCGGCCTGCAGCGGCGCGGCGGCGCCGACGGTGAGGAAGTCGTGCACCTTGCGGATCGCCTCGGTGTAGGAAGCGGGGGCGACGGTCCACCCGACCCTCCAGCCGGTGACCGCGTACGTCTTCGACAGCGCGTTCACGGTGACCGTGCGGTCCTCCAGGCCCGGGACGGTCGCCGGCGGGATGTGCCCGCCCGGCCCCAGGTAGTGGATGTGTTCGTAGATCTCGTCGGTGAACACCAGGATGTCGTGCCGCTGGCAGAGCTCCGCGATGAGGGCGAGCTCGTCGGCGCTGAACACCTTGCCGGTCGGGTTGTGCGGGGTGTTGACGACGATCGCGCGGGTCCGGTCCGAGCAGGCCGCGCGCAGCTCCGCCGGGTCGATGGACCAGTCCGGGCCGTGCAGGCGCACCAGGCGGGGGACCGCGCCGGACAGGATCGAGTCGGGGCCGTAGTTCTCGTAGAACGGCTCGAAGAACACGACCTCCTCGCCGGGGTCGACCAGCGCCAGCATCGCGGCGATCATCGCCTCGGTGGAGCCGCAGGTCACGCAGATCTCGGTGTCCGGGTCGACGGTCCAGCCGGGATAGGTGCGGCCGATCTTCGCGGCGATCGCGGCCCGGAAGTCGGCCGCTCCCCAGGTGATCGCGTACTGGTTGACGTCGGCGTCGATGGCCGCCTTCGCGGCTTCCTTCAGCTCGGTCGGGCAGGCGAAGTCCGGGAAGCCCTGCGCCAGGTTCACCGCCCCGTGCCGCAGCGCGAGCCTGGTCATGTCCCGGATCACGGACTCGGTGAAGGTCTGCGCCCTCCCCGAGATCCGCATCGCCGGGCCGGACGCCCCGGCGGTCACGTCCCGCTCGCGGCCCACCCGCGGCGGCTGGTCTGTCGTCTCCTCGGCCACGGACACATGATGGCGCGCGGCCTCAGCGCGCAGCGCCCTCGGCCACGCCACGCAGCGCTGAGGCCGCAGCCGCCTGCGCCGGCCAGCTGGCCTGGCCGACGGGCGGCGGCACAGACGGCGACACAAGGGACGTCGCCCCGGTCCCCACCCCCCTTCCCGCCCCTGCCGCGGCCATGGCCGCGGCCGCCGCGGGGAAGAAGGCCGCGCCGAGCGGGAACGCCGGGTCGGACAGGATTGCCGGGTCGAGCGCGATGGCTGTGCCGGGCATGACAGCCGAGCCGAGCGACGCGGCCGGACCGGACGAGAAAGCCGAGCCGGACAAGAAAGCCGGACCGGACGAGAAAGCCGGACCGGGCGGGGAACCGCCGGGGCCGGAGTGCGGGCCGGCCCCGGCCGCCCCCGGGCGCGCCGGGTCGGGCGCGGGGGCGCCGGGCGGCGGGCACACGCGGAACTCGGAGTGCCGCCGCCACACGGTGAGTTGGCACAGACCCGGCTCCACCGTCCAGGTGCGCCGGTCGAGATGGTCCTCGATGCGGACGGGCAGCCTGGTCACCGGCTCGGCGGCGCGCCAGTGACTCCAGGCGTGCGCGGCCTCCCAGCTCGCGAAGACGCCGACAAACCGGCCGTCGCCGTCGAAGACCTGGAAGCGACTGGCCTCCGCGGCGGTGCCACCGACGCCGGCGTGAGCGCCTCCCGCGGTCCCACCAGCGTGGATCTCCTCCCGGGCAGGGCCGCCGTGGCCGCCCGCGAACGCGGCTCCGGCCGGAGCCGGACCGTTCGGGCTCGCGGCGCGCGAGCTCGGATCACCCACCATCACGATCACCCCGTCCGATGGTTCGCCACCCGCCACGATCATCGGCGAGCCCGACACCCAAAGCAAGATACCGGACACTTAGTGTCAGACAGGGACGCGAGCGCCGCACATGCATTCACGATGATTGTGCATCCATTGTTCCCGCCCTCCGTCCGCTTATGCTGAGATCATGACGCTCAGGCTACATTGCCACGCGAAAAGTCATATTTAGCGAACTATTTTAGTGAATACAAGCGCCACGTAGTGGTCCGGCCGCGAAAGCAGGCATCCTGCCCCGCGCGCACGCCGCCGGCCGAACGGTTCGGTGAACAGGCGGTCACAACGCGGACAGTGACCGCGAACGGTAACCGCGCGCGGCGACGACGCGCACCGCACCTACGCAAACAGTGACAGAGAGGCACCATGTCCGAGCACACCAGCGGGGGAAGCCCCACAGTGCGCCGTCGGCGGCTCGGCGCCGAGCTCCGCCGACTTCGGGAACAGGCCGGCCTGTCGGCGGACGACGCCGCGCGCCATCTCGAATGCTCGCCCTCGAAGATCAGCCGGGTCGAGACCGGGCGGACACCCGCTCGCCTTCGCGATGTGCGCGACCTGCTTGACCTGTACAAGCTGCAGGACACGCCCCGGCGGCAGGCGCTGCTCGACCTGGTGCGCCAGTCGAAGGAACAGGGGTGGTGGCAGTCCTTCGGCGACGCGGTGCCGGAGTGGCTGGAGACCCTGATCGGCCTCGAGGGGGACGCGCAGGCCATCCTCACCTACGAGTCGGCACTCGTCCCCGGCCTGCTGCAGACCGAGGAGTACACCCGGGCACTGGCCATGGACTTCGACCGTGACGGCTCGCCGTCCGAGGCCGAGCGGACGGTCGCACTCAAGCGGGAGCGCCAGAAGCGGCTGAGCCAGAGCGGCTGGCCGCAGGTCCGGGTGATCCTCGACGAGGCGGTGCTGCGCCGGCCGGTCGGCGGGCCTGACGTGCTGCGCGGCCAGTTGGAGCACCTGCTGGCCGAGGCGGACCGCGGCCGGGTCACCATCCAGGTGATCCCTTTCGAAGCCGGCGGCTACCAGGCCCAGGGCTTTCCGTTCACCCTCTTCGAGTTCCCGGACGCCCGAGACCAACCCGTGGTCTATCTCGAAGAACTTGCCGGCGCGATGTACTTGGAAAAGGCGCACGAGGTTCAGCGCTATAAGGTCGCCTTCGAGAAACTGCGGGCCTGCGCTCTCGGTCCTGACGAGGCAGGCGCCATGATCATGCGCATAGTCGAGAAGGTGAAACAGGAGTGAAGGCTTACACGGGCGGCATCGCTGCAGGCGACGTCGAGACCCTCCATTGGCGGACCAGCAGCTACAGCCAGCCGCGTGGCAACTGTGTCGAATGGGCGCCCGGAACCGGCTCGGCATACGTACGCGACTCCAAGGACCGCGCCGGCGGAACACTGGAGTTCTCCGAGCAGTCCTGGTCGTCGTTCGTCAGCGCTGTCCGCACCGGAACGCTGAACTGACCGCACGGACATCCCACGGGGTCGCCGCGCGGTGATCCCGGATTCGGTCGGAGGGACCGGCACCAATCTGTCCGGTTGGCACCGGTCCCTCCTGCTGTTCAAAGGACAGGCCCTGGGTCAGGCAGGCCCTGAGTTCAGACAGGCCCAGTGTCAGGACGTCAGATCGAACTCGCCGTCGGTGAGCCCCGCGGTGAAGGCGCCCCACTCGTCGTCGGTGAACAGCAGGACGGGCCCGACCGGCTGGTCGGAGTCCCGCATGGCCATGCCGCCGGGGATCCTCGCCACCTCCACCCGGTTGGCCTCGCCGCCGTCGGCCTGGGCGGAGCGCCACGAGGCGGTGGCGAGATCGTGCTCGGAGAGGGCTAGTTTGCGCGGCACCATTACGGCTCCCGAACTGGTCAGAGCGGATGGGACGCACGGCCGTCAGGGCAGGCGACAGCCCTGCCCCAGCCGCGCCACCCCCATCGGAAGCTTAGAAGCCACAGCCCCGGGCCAGCACGCAGAGACTACGGCGAGTCACCAAGATTGCAGCAAACTGCCAGCCTCCGGCCTGCCCTACTCGGCCAACGCCGCCCAGGGCTCCCGGTCAGGTGAGACCGCCCGCCCCTGCGGGCAGTGCCGCCGGAAGTCACACCAGGAGCACAGCGGCCCGGGGCTGGGTGGGAAGGCGGTGTCCCCGTCCGCGCCGGCGCGCAGCCGTTCGGTCGCCTCGGCCGCGTCCCGCGCGACGGACTCGGCGCGCCGCACGTGCCGGGCCGTCGACTCCTCGGTGTGCTCGGCGACGGCGACCGTTCCGGTCGGGAGATGGTGCAGCTCGACCCGCCGGCACGGCCGGCGCAGCATCCGCCCCGCGGCCAGGGCGTAGAGGGCCAGGGCCGAGGACCCGCGCGCGTCATCGTCCGTCGGCGCCCGCCGCCCGGTCTTGTAGTCGACCACAACGAGCTCACCGCCGCGCTCGTCCAGGCGGTCGACCCGGCCATGGAAGGCCAGCATGTCTGTCCGGGTGGCTACCTGGCGTTCCACCGCCCGGGGCTCCGCAGCCGGGTCGATACCGGCGGTGTAGGCCTCGACCATCCCCGCGGCCCGCTCCCGCCAGGCCGCGGACTGCGCACCGTCGCGAAAGCCGTCCTCGACCCAGCTGGTGCGCAGCAGCGTCCCGGCCCGCTCGGGGGTGCGCGCCGGCAGGGGGACGTCCCACCAGCGGTGCAGCGCGTTGTGCACGCTGACGCCGACCGAGGTGTGCGCCCACGGCGGCCCCTTCGGCGGCGCCGGCCGGTCAAGGTAGGTCATCCGGTACCGGCGCGGGCAGTCCTCGAAACTCGCCAGACGTGACGGGGTACAGGAGAACAAGCGGCGGGGCATCTCGGCCAGCTCCATCTGGTCCATTCGGCGATCATCTCACCGCGCCGGCTCACGCCTGGCCTCACATCCGCCCGTTCTGGACTCCGCGGCCCCCGCGGTGGCATGCTCGACACATGGAGTGCGGTGGGCCACACGTGCGCACGGCTCAGCTGGCGAGGGTCGCCCGGCTGGCCGGGGTCGCGCGGCCGTGTCTCGGCCTGGTCGGCCTTCTTCCACCGCGACCCTTTTACGGGGGCCGGGTTCGGTCCCCGCTCGGCCGCTGATCCCACGCGGCTCCGCGCCAGACCACAGCCCGGCAACACCCGGGCCCCTAGTGGCGCGGGCTGCCGGGCCCGACCGAAGGGCCCACCTGTGACGAACGCCGTCGACGCCGCTTCCGGCTCCGCCGCTTCCAGCTCGGCCGCCGCACCCGCCGACGCCCAGGCCGCCATCCCCCAACCCGGCACCGACCCGTCCGCGCCGCTGACGATCGCCTCCATCGACGAGGGACGTCAGCTGATCGACGACATCGACGCCAAGCTGCGGGCGCTCGTGGCGGCCCGCAAGGAGCTGTCCCGGCAGGTCCAGGCGCTGCGCGCCGAGGAGGGCGGGCCGCGCATCCAGCACGGACGGGAGAACGAGATCATCGCCAGCTGGGCGGACGGCCTCGGCCCCCGCGGCGTCGAGATCGCCGTCGCAGTGTTGACCCTCTGCCGCGGCAACCTCCCCTAGCCTCCGGGCGGCGGGTCACCGCCGGGCGGTCGGGCTGGCGGGCTCAAGTGGTTGGCGCCGGCAGGCCCGACCGCTCCGTTCGGCACGGTGCCCAGGTCCTCGCGCCGGCGCCGGCGGTCCCGCCTGTCCCGCCGGCCGCCGTCGGCGCGGGTGCCGTCGAGGTCCGCGAGCAGGATCTTCAGCTCGGCCCGGAGGAAGTCCCGGGTGGCGAGGTCACCGATGGAGATCCGCATCGCGGCCAGCTCGCGGGCCAGGTACTCCGTGTCGTCCTGGATGCGCACCGAGGCCTCCCGGTCCTGCGCGAGGTTCGCGCGGTCCCGGTCGTCCTGCCGGTTCTGCGCCAGCAGGATCAGCGGCGCGGCGTACGCGGCCTGCATCGACAGCGCCAGCGTCAGGAAGATGAACGGGTAGTTGTCGAACCGCAGCGACGGCGGTGCCGCGAAGTTGTAGACCAGCCACAGCACGACCACGATGGTCTGCACGGCGATGAACCGCGCGGTGCCCAGGAACCGCGCGATCCGCTCGGCGGCGCGGCCGAACGCGTCCGGCTCGTAGCTCGGCCGGATGTGCGCCCGGCGCGACGCCCGCGGCTGGTCGAGCCGCTCCCCCCGACGCCGCAGCAGCCCGCTCATGTGGCCGCGGGAGCGGTACCCACCTCACCGCGCCCGCCCGGCTCCGGGTCGCCGGCCGGCGGAGCGCTCATCGCCCCCGGCGGCATCTCCTCCTCGCCGTCCGGGTTGGGCTGGCTCTCCCGCCAGTCGGACGGCAGCAGGTGGTCCAGCACGTCGTCCACGGTCACCACCCCCACCAGCCGTCCCGCGTCGTCGAGGACGGGCGCCGCCACCAGGTTGTACGAGGCCAGGTGGCGCGTCACCTCGGGCAGAGGGGTATCCGGCCGCAGCGGGGTGATGTCGACGTCGATCACCCCGCCGACCAGGGTGCTCGGGGGCTCGCGCAGCAGCCGCTGGAAGTGCGCGAGGCCCAGGTACCGCCCCGTCGGCGTCTCGTAGGGGGGGCGCACGACGTACACCTGGGCGGCCAGCGCCGGCGAGAGCTCCGGCTCGCGGACGCGGGCCAACGCCTCGGCGACGGTCGCGTTCGGGGCGAGCACCACCGGTTCGCTGGTCATCATGCCGCCCGCGGTGTCGTCCGCGTAGACGAGCAGGCGGCGCACGGGTGCCGCCTCCTCGGGTTCCATCAGGCGCAGCAGCCGCTCGGCCTCGTCGGCGGGCAGCTCCCCCAGCAGGTCGGCGGCGTCGTCGGGGCCCATCGCCTCGAGCACGTCCGCGGCGCGCTCGGCGGCGAGGCCACCGAGCAGCTCGACCTGCTCGTCCTCGGGGAGCTCCTCGAGGACGTCCGCGAGCCGCTCGTCGTCGAGCGCGGCGGCGACCTCGGCGCGGCGCTTGCGGGACAGGTCGTGCAGCAGCGAGGCGAGGTCGGCGGGCCGCAGCTTCTCGAACGCGGCGAGCAGGTTCGCCGCGCCCTGGCCCTCCTCCGGCAGCGAGAAGCCGGTCACCTCGTCCCAGCCGACGGTGCGGACCTCGCCACGCCGGCCCCGGCCGACCCGCACCGCCACCTGGTCGAGGACCCAGTCGCCGGTGCGGGTGGGCTCGATCGCCGCGTCGACGACGGTCACCTCACGGCCGGGCGGGCTCGCGGCGCCGGAATCGACCGGGGCTCCCCCGCCGCCCGCGGCACCCTGGCCGCGGGCGGTCGAGTCGGCGTGGGGCTGCAGGAGCGTGACCCGGCGGTCGAGCAGCTCTGCGAGCACGCGCGTCTCGTTCGGCCGCTGCGCGAAGCGGCGCCAGCTCAGCCGGGCGGACGACAGCACCACCGCCCCGGACTCGACGCCCGTCACCCGGGAGATCGGCACGAAGATCGGCCGGCGCTGCACCTCGACGGCCAGCCCGAGCACGCGCGGCGGCTCGTGCCCCAGGCGCAGCGTGACGATCACATCGTGGACCCGGCCGACCTGGTCGCCGTTCGGGTCGAGCACCAGCAGCCCCGCGAGGCGACGGCAGTACACCCGGGCCGGCCCCGGCCGGGCGGTCATCGGGCGGCCTCGGCCGGGACGGCCCGGGTGGTGGTCGGCGGAACCGGGACGGAGGCAGCGCGGAGGGTCAGCGGAGCAGGAAGGGCCGGAGGGGTCACGGGCGGAGGCTACCCGCGCGCCGGCCGGCCGCAACCAGCGAGGACAGTCAGCGGCGCCACACCGGCATCACACCGTGCCGCTACCGGGCCTGGCACCACACCGGCACTTCGCCGGTACTGCCGCCGGGCCCGGCGGCAGTACCGGTTCAGAGGTACTGGCGGGACGGCCCGACCATCGCGCGCACGGTGCGCCCGTCGTGGAACTCGCCGATCGCGGTCATCACCCAGGTTGGCGCCCCCGGCTCCCGCTGGAGACGGCACATCACCAGTCCCGTCGCCGGCTTCGACTCGGACAGGTCGAACCGCACCAGCTCCTGGTTGGTCTGGTCGTCGACGAGCCGGCAGAAGGCATTGCGGATGTCGGTGAAGGACTGCCCCTGGAAGCTGTTCACCGTGAAGATCAGACTGACGACGTTCTGCGGCAGCGCGCCGAGATCGACGAAGATGGTCTCGTCATCGCCCCCGCCCTGGCCGGTGAGGTTGTCCCCCGAGTGGCGGACGGCGCCACGCGCCCCCTTCTTCGACATGAACCAGACCTTGTCGACGTCCTTCCCGCGGTCGTCGAACAGGATGCAGGACGCGTCGAGGTCGATGGAGCGGCCCTGCTGCGCGGGATCCCAGCCGAGACCCATCCGGACCCGGACCAGCGGCGGGGCGCCGGTCTTGACCAGGGACACGCTCTGGCCCTTGCGCAGCGAGACCCGGCCCTTGTCCAGGTTCACCCGGCCGGGCACCGCGCCGGCGGGAGCACCCGGGCCGGGCGGGCCGGCGGGCGGCGGACCCCACTGCTGACCGGGCGGCGGGCCCCACTGCTGGCCCGGCGGCGGGCCCCACTGCTGCGGGTTCGGCGGCGGCGGAGCCTGCGGCGGCGCGCCAGGCGGGGGACCCCACTGCTGACCGGGCGGGGGACCCCACTGCTGGCCCGGCGGCGGGCCCCACTGCTGCGGGTTCGGCGGCGGCGGACCCCACTGCTGGCCGGGCGGGGGCGAGACGACCTGCGTCGGGGCGTCGTACTGCGACGGTGGCGGGGCCCCCGTTCCGGCTCCGGGGCCCGCGGACGCTGGTGCCGCCGCGGTGTTCCCGGAGCCCGGGTCGTCGACGGTGATCCCGAAGTCGGTGGCGATCCCGGCCAGGCCGGAGGCGTAGCCCTGGCCGACGGCACGCACCTTCCAGCTCCCGGCACGGCGGTACAGCTCGACCAGCACGAGGGCCGTCTCGCTGCTCATCCCGGCCGGGTCGAACCGGACGACCTCCTGGCCGCGCGCGTCCCGCACGACCACGGCCAGGCCGCGCACGCCGGCGAAGGTCGGCGGGCCGGCGCCGTCCAGGCTGCCCGTGACCACGACCTTGTCGATGTCGGGCGGCACCGCGGTGAGCGTGAACTCCAGCGCCGACGGCGGCGCGAGGCGCACCCCCGGACCGGCCGGCTGGTTGAAGAAGACGAAGTCGGCGTCCCCCCGCACCTTGCCGGACGGGGTGACCAGCAACGCGGCGATGTCGAGCGGGGTGGACGAAGACACCTCGACCCGCACATCCGTCGTCGGAAGCGGGGCGTTCGCGCCCTTGCTTAGCACCTGTGCCATGTGGGCCCTCCCATCCGCCGTCACAACGAACTGCCGCGGCGTGGCGATCCTACGATCGACCGCTATGAGCGCAACCGACGATCCCACCCACGACGACGATCCGGTGCACGACGATCCTGTACATGACAGCCCGGTGGACGTCGGACCCGACGAGGTGCTGCGGCGCGTCGAACACCACCTGACCGGCTGGTTCGGCCCGGACACCGGGCGGGCCGGAGTCACCTTCCTCGGCACCGACCCGATCGAGATCCTCCGCTTCGGCCCCGACCCCGACGGCGTCGTCCGCTATGTGACCCTCGGGATGGCCCGCGAGCCGATGACGCCGCCGGAGGCCACCGTGCGTGACCCGGCCGGCCCGCGGGCCGAGCTCGTCCTCTCGCTGCGCGGGCACCGTGAGGGCACGGCCCGGGTGCTCGCCGTGCTGGCCGCGGTGCCGGTCGTCGAGGGACGTCCGATGATCGCCGGCGCCGGGCTCGATCTCGGCGAACCGCTGTGGGACGGTGCGCGGTTCACCGCCGTCCTGATCGGTGAGCCGGGCGGGCTGGTTCCCGACCTGGAGCTCGCGGCCGGGGACGCCGCCCGAGCGGCGAGCGCGCCGGCGCCCGTCCGCTTCCTGCCGCTGTTCCCGATGACCCCCAACGAGGCCGCCTACAAGCGCGTGCACGGCGCGACGGCGATGCGACAGCGCTGGCTGGACGCCGGCACGGACCTCCGGGACCCCGACCGCGCCGAGGTCGGCCTGGGCTGAGCTCCGCGGCGGCCGGGTACCTCGGGCGGCCGGGTGCCTCGGCGGCCGGGTGCCTCAGAGCTCGACGCCGGCCAGCACCATCACCCGTTCGACGGTGAGGTCGGCCATCGCCGAGCTGACGCCCTCCCGGCCGAGCCCGGAGCCCTTCACCCCGCCGTAGGGCATCTGGTCGGCGCGGTACGACGGGACGTCCCCGATGATCACGCCGCCGACGGCCAGGGTGCGGTGGGCCCGGAAGGCCGTGGCGAGATCGTGGGTGAACACGCCGGCCTGCAGACCGTAGGAGCTGTCGTTGACGCGGGCGAGGCCGTCGTCGAGGCCGTCGACCGGCTCGAGTACCAGTACGGGGCCGAACACCTCCTCGCGTACCACCGCCGCGTCCCGCGGTACCCCGGTGAGCACGGTGGGCGCGAACGCCGTCCCCTGCCGGGTTCCCCCGCACAGCACAGTCGCGCCGCGGGCGACGGCCTCCGCAACCCAGGCCGCGACCCGCTCCGCCGCGGCGGTGTCGATCAGCGGGCCGACGTCGGTGGCGGGGTCGGCCGGATCCCCGCCACGCAGCTCGAGGACGGCCGTCACGATCTCCTCGCGGGCCCGACCGAACAGCGAGCGGTCGACGAACACCCGCTGCACGGCCACGCAGGACTGGCCCGCCTGATAGTTCGAGAACAGCGCGATCCGGCGGGCGGCATGGCGCAGATCGGCGGGGCTGGAGTAGTCCGCAGCGATCAGTACCGCCGCGTTCCCGCCCAGTTCGAGCACGACGTGCTTGCGCGGGACGGCGTCCCGGATCGCCCAGCCGACCTGGCCCGACCCGGTGAAGGACACCACCGGCAGCCGTGGGTCGGCGACCAGGGCGGGCATCCGGTCGTCCGCGACCGGCAGCACCGACCAGGCGCCCTCGGGCAGATCCGTGTCGGCGAGCAGCTCACCGAGCAGCAACGCGGACAGCGGCGTGCGTGGCGCGGGCTTCACCAGGATCGGCGCGCCCGCAGCGATCGCGGGCGCCACCTTGTGCGCGACCAGGTTGAGCGGAAAGTTGAACGGCGTGATGCCCAGCACCGGTCCGATCGGAAATCGCCTGGTCAACGCGATCCGCCCCTCACCGGTCGGGTCGGTGTCGAGCCGGTCGAGGTCGCCGGCGAAGCGCCTGGCCTCCTCGGCACCCCACCGGAAGGTCGAGGACGCCCGCGCCACCTCGGCCCGCGCCCAGGTGAGCGGCTTGCCGGACTCGCTGGTGATCAGGCTGGCGATCTCGTCCCCGCGCCGGGCGATCGCGCGCGACACGCTGCTGAGCGCACCGGCTCTGACATGGGCGGGAAGCGCGGCGCAGACGGGCGCCGCGCGGACGGCTGCGACCAGCGCGTCCTCGACGTCGACGTCATCCGGCCGGGCGACCGTGCCGACCAGCCGCCCGTCGAACGGGCTGCGGACCTCGAACGCCTCCGCCGCCGAGCGCCGCTGACCCGCCACCCAGAACCGCGTCGCCGACACCCCGTCCCCACCGCCCGAGCCCCCGCCGGAGCCGCCGCCGCCCGGAGCCGGGCCCGAAGCCCTGGCGGCGACCCGGATACCCGTGGCCGGGGCCGGCGGACCGACGATCCGCGGCCCGGTGCCCGTACCGGCGCTGGCACTCGTGCCGCTGGCATCCGTGGCGATGCTGACGCTTGTGGCAGGGCTGACACCGGCACTCGCGCTCGTGCCGGAGCCGGCGCTCGTGCCGGGACCGGCGCTCGTGGCGGCGTTGGTCGCCGTTCCCGCGCTGGTGCCGGCGCCCGCGCCGGACCACCCCGGACGGCCGTCGTCGATCACAGGACCACCTTCTCCTCACCGACGGCGGTGGACCTCCCGGGCGTCCTCCCGGCCCGGCGCCCGTCCCGCGTGATCAGCGGAATCATCGTGACCCCTCCCGGCCCTCGCGCGGCCGAACCGGACGCGGACGCGCGGATGCCCCGCCCTGCCCTAACCCACAGAACAACAAGTGTCCACGACGGGAACACCGCCACTCATTCGGGACCTCACCGACGACGCGCCGTAACCCCACGCTGAGACAACCAGGCGTTCCGTATCCGTCCGGTGGCCCCGGCGGCCCGGCGCGAACCGGTCGGACGGGCGTCGCCGGGCGTCGCCGGGCGCGCCGGTTTGCGTCCCGCCAGCGGGGCGTGTGTTGTCGGGGCCAGCGCTCAGGCGAACCGCGGACAGCGACGGATCGGGGCGGGAGAGATCATGAGTGAGACCGGCCAGGCTCAGCTGCCCCCGCGGGGCGGGCCCGGACTGCCGCAGGTCCGCCGGCTGGTCACCGCGATACCCGGGCCGCGCTCGGTGGAGCTGGCGAAACGCCGGTCCCAGGCGGTGGCCCGCGGGGTCGGCGAAACCCTGCCCGTCTACGTCGCGGCGGCCGGCGGTGGCGTGCTGGTGGACGTCGACGGGAACTCGCTGATCGACTTCGGTTCCGGCATCGCGGTGGTGAGCGTCGGCAACGCCGCCGACGCTGTCGTGGAGAACGTGCGCGAGCAGGCCGGGCTCTTCACCCACACCTGTTTCATGGTGACTCCCTACGAGGGCTACGTCACCGTGTGCGAGGAGCTCGCCCGGCTCACCCCGGGCCGGCACGAGAAACGGTCCGCCCTGTTCAACTCGGGCGCCGAGGCGGTCGAGAACGCGGTGAAAATCGCCCGGGCCCACACCGGACGGTCCGCCGTCGTGGCGTTCGCGCACGCCTACCACGGCCGGACGAACCTGACGATGGCACTGACCGCGAAGTCGATGCCCTACAAGCACCACTTCGGGCCGTTCGCCCCGGAGATCTACCGGATGCCGATGGCCTACCCCTACCGCTGGCCGGGCGGCCCCGCCGCATGCGGCGAACAGGCCGCGGCCCAGGTGGTGGAGACGATCGCCACGGAGATCGGCGCGGAGAACGTCGCCGCGCTCGTCATCGAACCGATCCAGGGCGAGGGCGGCTTCATCGTCCCCGGCACCGGCTTCCTGACCCGACTGGCCGAGTTCTGCGCGCAGACCGGGATCGTGTTCGTCGCCGACGAGGTGCAGACGGGCTTCGCCCGCACCGGCGACATGTTCGCCTGCGAGCACGAGGGCATCGTTCCGGATCTGATCGTCACCGCGAAGGGCATCGCCGGCGGCCTGCCGCTCGCCGCGGTCACCGGACGCGCGGGAATCATGGACTCACCCCACGTCGGCGGCCTCGGCGGGACCTACGGCGGCAACCCGGTCGCCTGCGCCGCCGCGCTCGGCGCGATCGCCACCATCGAGCGCGGGGACCTCACCGCCCGCGCCCGCCACATCGAGCGGATCGCGATGCCCCGTCTGCTCGCCCTACGCGACCGCTACCCGTTCATCGGGGACGTCCGCGGCCGCGGCGCCATGCTCGCCCTCGAACTCGTCGCCGACCCGACCGAGGGAACGCCACCCAACCAGCCCGCGCCCGCGCCCGCGCCCGACCGGATGGTGACGGTGGCCGCCGCGGCAGAGGCCCACCGCCGCGGGCTCGTCCTGCTCACCGCGGGCACCTGGGGCAACGTGCTGCGCCTGCTGCCCCCACTCGTGATCCCCGACAACCTCCTCCTCGAGGGCCTGGACATCCTGGACGAGGTCTTCGCCGACATCGCCAGGCACCGCCCCCGCCCCCGACTCCAGCCCCAGCCCCAGCCCCAGCCCGACAGTCTGCCGCCGACCCACTGACATCCCCCCGCAGGTGGCCTGACGGGCGTCGGATGCCGGCCGGTCGCCGGGATGCCGGCGGCGACTGCTGTGTCACGGCCTGGCGCGACGTCCCCGCCCATCGCCTGGGCGGGTCGACCGACATCTGCCACCGAGGTGGACAAGTCCCGTGGGCCAAGCATCAGAACAGGGCTGGCTGGGCATCAATCGTCCACCAGCCGCACGTGGAGGCGGAGGATGACTGTGGCTCCCAATGTCGTAGCTCGCACCATCGGTCGCCAGGAGACCGAATCGCCCGGGAAGGGGTCACCCCTGGAAGGGCCCCCCGGGAGATCCCCCAGGAAGATCCCCGGCAACGGATCGCTCAGGAACAGGTCCCCCAGGAACGAGTCAGTCGGGAACGGGTCGCTCAGGGAGAGGTCCTCCGGGGACGGGCCGCCCGGGGACGGGGGGTCGCCCGGCCCCACGTCGCCCGGCGGCGGGCGGTGACCACCCCGCCGGTGTGCCCGGCCTGCCTCGGCGGCCTGGCGCCGCCGGACCTGTGGAGTGACAGGTGGCGGTGTGAGTCGCACGGCGATGTCGAACCGTTCCACGAGGCGCGGTCCTCGCGGGAGCAGGTGCTGCGGAACCTGGGGCGGACCAGCCAGGTGCCGGTCTGGCTGCCGTCCCCGATGCCGGTCCACTGGTTTGTGAGCGGCGTGGGCTGGGCGGGTGACGAGCGGACCGGCCCGCACGCGACCGCGTTCGCCGCGAGCGGGCCGTCGCCGGTTGGCGGGCCGGCCGAGATGGTGCTGGTGGCCGAGACACCGCGGGTGGGCCTGGGCAGCCGGCTGGCCGGGCTGGTGGTGCCGGACCCGGAGCGCCTCGACGAGGTGCCCGAGGCCAAGATCGAGGCGGCGGGGCACCCGACGGCGCTCTGGCCCATTGCCGCACCACCCGATCGGGCGGCGTTCGTCGGGGAGGCGCTGGGCGTCTGGCTGTGGTGCGTGCTGTGGCCGGCGGACGCGGCGCTGCTGCTGCTCGAGCACCTCGTCATGGAGGACCTGCGGGACGATCCGCGGCTGGTCGACCAGTTGCTGTTCGGCGCGGCGGGCTCGCACCTGTCGATCCGCTGACCTCGCGCCGACGCCCCGGCAGGCCGTTGCCCGTGACGTGCCGGGGCGCCGGGCAGCAGGGCGTCTGGAATCCGGGTCCGACGCCGGCGAGTCGGGGAGTCGGAGCGCGGAAGCGACATCGGCCGGTGCTGGCCTCGAAATCGAGCATGCGGCGCCTTTCATCGCGCTACGATTCTGGCTCCCGCCCGTTCGACAGGTCAGAACCGGGAGCCGGAGTGACTATTCTGCGCGAGCCGTCCGGCCACGCCGTCGAACACGCGGAAGCCGGACACTCCCGGCCACGCACGAACATGCTGGGATATCTTCGCACCACCTCGCACAAGGATATCGCCGTCCTGTACACGGTGACGTCGTTCGGGTTCTTCGTCCTCGCCGGGATCCTGGCCATGATGATGCGTGCCGAGCTGGCACGGCCGGGTCTGCAGTACTTCTCGAACGAGCAGTACAACCAGCTTTTCACCCTGCACGGCACGCTCATGCTGCTGATGTTCGCGACGCCGCTGGCGTTCGCCTTCGCGAACTTCCTCGTACCGTTGCAGATCGGGTCGCCGGACGTCGCTTTCCCCCGGCTCAACGCCCTTTCGTACTGGTTCTTCCTGTTCGGCGGGCTGATGGTCGTCGCCGGCTTCCTCACCCCGGACGGCGCCGCGGACTTCGGCTGGTTCGCCTACGCCCCACTGAACAACAAGACGTTCAGCCCGTCGGTCGGGGCGGACATGTGGATCCTGGGCCTCGTCGTCTCCGGGCTCGGGACGATCCTCGGCGCGGTCAACATGATCACCACGATACTCACCCTGCGCGGCCCCGGTATGACGATGTTCCGCCTGCCGATCTTCTGCTGGACGTTCCTCGTGACGTCCGTGCTGGTGATCGTCGCGTTCCCGGTGCTGGCTGGGGCCCTGCTGTCGCTGGAGGCCGACCGGCGCTTCGGCGCCCACGTGTTCGACTCGGAGAACGGCGGCGCCATCCTCTGGCAGCACCTGTTCTGGTTCTTCGGGCATCCCGAGGTCTACATCATCGCCCTGCCGTTCTTCGGCATCATCAGCGAAATCATCCCGGTCTTCTCCCGGAAACCGGTCTTCGGCTACAAGGGCCTGGTGTTCGCCACCATCGCCATCGGCGCCCTGTCGATCGTGGTCTGGGCACACCACATGTTCGTCACCGGCGCGGTACTGCTGCCCTTCTTCGCCGTGATGTCGTTCCTGATCGCCGTCCCGACCGGTATCAAGTTCTTCAACTGGATCGGGACGATGTGGCGGGGAAATCTGAGCTTCGAGACCCCGATGATGTTCTGCCTCGGGTTCCTCGTGACGTTCCTCCTCGGTGGGCTGACCGGGGTGATGCTCGCGAGCCCGCCGATCGACTTCCACGTCAGCGACAGCTACTTCGTGGTCGCCCACTTCCACTACGTGGTGTTCGGGACGGTCGTCTTCGCGGCGTTCGCCGGCACGTACTTCTGGTTCCCCAAGCTGACCGGCCGGATGATGGACGACCGGCTCGGAAAGATCCACTTCTGGACCGTCTTCCTGGGCTTCCACCTGACGTTCCTGGTGCAGCACTACCTGGGCATGCAGGGAATGCCCAGGCGGTACGCCGACTACGGGCCGGGCGACGGATTCACCACGTTGAACACGGTATCGACCGCCGGCAGCTTCCTGCTCGGGGTCTCGACACTGCCGTTCATGTACAACGTGTGGAATTCCTACCGCCGCGGCCGGCTCGCCGTCGTCGACGACCCGTGGGGGTACGGGAACTCCCTCGAGTGGGCGACGTCCTCCCCGCCGCCCCGGCACAACTTCCACCAGCTGCCGCGCATCCGCTCCGAGCGCCCCGCCTTCGACCTGCACTACCCGGAGGTCGCCGGCGTCACCGACTACCACGCCACCCCCGAACTGCGCTAGCCCTCGCCCGCCGGCCGCCCGCGGGCACGGTCAGGGCAGGTCAGGCCTGGGGCGGCGTGAGCAGGCGCAGGGCCCCGGGCCGGACGACGATCTCGGCCGGGAGGTCGGCGATCGGGTCGCCGTCCGCGTAGACCTGGAACGGGCGGTCCGCGTCCACGACGAGCCGCTCGCCCCGCCGCACCTGGACGTAGGGGACCTCGACGTGCCGGCCGGAGAAGATACGCGGGAACAACCGAAGGAAGGTGAACCGCCCGGTGCGCGCGACCAGGACGATCTCCAACCGGCCGTCGGCGATGTCGGCGTCCGGGGCGAACTTCATCCCGCCGCCGTAGTACGGACCGTTCGCCGCGCCGACCGTCCACCCGACGTGCTCCAGTGGCGGCTCGCCGTCGATGGTCACGGTGAACCGGGCCGGCTTCCAGGCCGCCACCCCGCGCAACGCCGCGTAGGTGTAGACGCTCTGGCCGGACAGCCAGGTCGTCCGGTTCGCGATCACCTGGACGTCGGAGTCGAACCCGAGGCTGGCGATCCCGACGAACGGCACCCCGTTCGCCTCCGGCAGGTCCACCCTGCGCTCCACGGCCGCGACGAGCGCGGTCGCGGCGAGTGCCGGATCGCGCGGGATGCCCAGTCCTCGCGCGAAGTCGTTGCCCCGGCCGCCGGGCAGCACCGCGAGCACGCCGCCCGACCGGGCGACGGCGCCCGCCACCCTGCCGACCAGGCCGTCACCACCCAGCGCGACGGTCACCCGTCCCGCCGCGACGGCCGAGCGGGCTAGTTCCTCGGCGTGCTCGAGGCTTTTCGTCGTCTCGACGGAGACGTCCTCGGCCCAGCGGGCGAGCGCCGCGCGGACGCCGTCGAGGACCTTCGCCGCCCGGCCGCCGCCAGCCTTCGGGTTGACCACGACGGTGAGCCTCGAACGGTCCACCGCCGCGTCGGGCACCTCGGCCCGCGCTGCGGTGCTGCTGCTGGCCGTGCCCGGCTCGGTCATCCGTCGTTCCCTCCCCGCCGACGCCCTGCCGGCCGCGGCAAAGCCTACGGCCACCAGCCGTCCGCGACCCCACCGCCGGCCCCGGCTGATCCGTGGCGGCCAGCTGGCGCCGCCCCGGCGCCAGGTCCGGTACCGGACCCCGGTGCCGGACCCCCGGTGCCGGACCTGGCGCCTGACCTTCAAAAGCCGCTGTTCGTCGCCGGTGCAGGCTCAGGCCTCCTGCGCGCCGGGCCTCCCGGCCTCGACGACCCAGGTCGCGTCGGTCGACGCGGGGGCGTCCCGCTTCGCGATCGTCTCGACGACCCGCATGTCGGCGCGCCACTCGTCGGGTGTCACGGTGACGCGGGTGTAGCCCCGGAGGTCACCGCGGAAATAGCGCACGTGCGGGTTGAGCCGCGCGTTGTTCTCCCGGACGAAATCCTCGCTGACGAGGAAGAAGCCCGAGCTGATGGACGTACAGACGAACTCGGTCGCGATCACCGGGGTCTCCGGGCGGTCGAAGTCGACCCGCAGGTCGTTCACCCAGGCGCAGTGGATGTCCCCGGCGAGCAGCACCGGGTTGGCGACCCGGGTGTCGCGCACGGCCGAGAGCAGGCGCGTCCGGTAGGGCACGTAACCGTCGTTCTGGTCGAGGTTGGTGAGCACCTCGGAACCGGGCAGCTGGCCGTGCAGCTGGGCGGCCATCGTCTGCTGGGCGATGACGTTCCAGCGCGACCGGGAGGTGCGCAGGCCGTCGACGAGCCAGGCCTCCTGGGCGGTGCCGGACATGGTCCCGGCGGTGTTGTCGTCGCCCAGCCGGACGGCGCCGATCCCGTCCGGCGGTGACCCGGGCTGCGGGGTCCGGTACTGGCGGGTGTCCATCACGTTGAGCGTCAGCAGGTCGCCGAAGGTGAGACGACGGTAGATCCGCAGGTCCGGCGAGCCCGGGTCGAGCTCGGCGCGGATCGGCATGTGCTCGTAGTACGCCTGGTAGGCCGCGGCCCGCTGCCGGGCGAAGACCTGCGGGTCCTGGTGCCGGGGGCCGGTGTCGCCGCTCTCGTCGACCAGGCCGGCGTAGTTGTTCTCGGCCTCGTGGTCGTCCCACGCGACGACCCAGGGGGCCACGTGGTGAGCGGCCTGCAGCGCGGGGTCGGACTTGTACTGCGCGTAGCGGTTGCGGTAGTCGGCGAGGGTCTGGAGCTGGTCGAGCCCCGGCTTCTCGGGGGTGGTGTGCCGGCGGTCGGGGTACCTGCTGTCGGGGTCGTACTCGTAGATGTAGTCCCCGACGTGCAGGACGAGGTCCGGGCGGTCGCCGGCGATCGCGTCGAAGGCGGGCCAGTAGCCGTTCTGGAAGTCCTGGCAGCTCGCGAGCGCGAAGGACAGCTCACCGCCGGGCGAACCCGGCGCGGCCGCGGTACGGGTCCGCCCGACCGGGCTGAGGACGTCGCCCGCCCGGAACCGGTAGTAGTAGTCCCGCCCGGGCTCCAGGCCGCGGACGTCCACATGGACCGAATGGGCGAAGGACGTCGTGGCGAGCTGGGTGCCGGCACGGACGACGTCCGCGAACTTCTCGTCCCGGGCGACCTGCCAGTCGACCTCGACGTCGCGCCTGGGCATGCCCCCACCGGCCATCGGTTCCGGCGCCAGCCGCGTCCAGAGGATCACCCCGTCGGGCAGCGGGTCGCCGCTGGCCACGCCGAGTGAGAAGACCCCGTCGCGGATCCCCGGGATGGGGGTCGGCGCGCGCAGGGTCGGCGCGGGGGACGGCGCCGGCCCGGAACCACCGCCGCAGCCGCCGACGACCGCCGCGGCCAGGCCGCCGATCCCGCCGAGGAGCACCGCCCGCCGGCCCGGCCGCATGGGCGCGGGCACGGGTGAGTATTCGTCCCGCGTCACGGCCCTGATCACACCACAGTGGGGTGAACGGGGGGCGACGATCGGCAGACCATTCCGGTCGATCTGGCAGATAAACGCTTACAGCCAGTTTCGCGAAGATTGATCTACTGCGCGGTGTGTCATGTCCGGTTCGGGTGTTCCGCGGAGCCTCGCGGTCGACTGTGGTTTGTGGTGACCACGGCCCGCGGGGGCTCGGGTGTTCCGCGGGACACCGCGATCAACTGTGATTCGTGGTGGCCTCCCCCTCGGGCAGGCGGTCCGCGCGGAGCCCCGCCCCCGCCCCCAGCGCCAGCGCCGGAGGCGGGGCCGGAGGGGCCGGAGGGGCCGGAAGCGATAAGTATTCGCGCCAGCCCGGCCGCTATGCACGGCAGCCGAGGAACCGCGGCGGTTGAGTGACAGCCAGGACTCACTCACCCGCCACACATCGCCCGGCGGCGGGAGCCAGCGCGCATAACAGCTTGTGTCGCGTTGCACAGAAGGGTATGAATTGGGCATTTCGGGTGGCCCATGGGGGCATGGGGGGTCAGGAGGTGGTCGGCGGCGAGGGCGGAAACTCGGATGATCCTTCCGAAGCGATCTGTTGAGACGACCGGCCCGATCGGTCCAGTCACACAGGGTCTAACATTTCGCCCCGCCCGTTCCCGACCGGAAGAACAGGATGGCCCCCGACTCGGTACTCGACCTGCTCGCCGTGCAGATGGCACAGGACATCCTGCCGGCGCGGGTCCGTGACCTGCTCCTGGCCGCCCTGGACGGCGACGTCCCGCTCTCCGCGGAGTTGGCCCGGCGACGCGGAACCGCCGGTCCCGGCGAGCCGCCCACCACGAACGAGGCACGCACCACCGGCGGGCCCAGCACGACCGGCAGGCCCAGCACCGCCGGCGGGCCGGCCGTCCACCTGGAGTCGATCGGCGTACATGGGTTCCGTGGGATCGGGCCGCTCGCGGTGCTCCCCCTCCGGCCCGGGCCGGGTCTGACTCTCGTCACGGGACGTAACGGCTCGGGCAAGTCCAGCTTCGCGGAGGCCGCCGAGATCGCGCTGACAGGCGACACCCGCCGCTGGTCACGGCGGGCGGCCGTCTGGCGCGGCGGCTGGCGCAATCTGCACAGCACCGGGCCCGCGCGGGTCGAGATCACCTGCACGGTGGAGGGTCGACCCGGGCCGGTCACCGTCACCCGGACCTGGCCGGAGGGCGCCGGTCTGGACGAGGGCGCCGGCGAGATCCGCGCCTCGGACGGCGGGGCGTGGTCACCGTCCGGGTGGGACTGGGCTCTGTCCACCTACCGGCCGTTCCTGTCCTACGCCGAACTGGGCGATCTCCTCGGCGGACGTCCCAGCGCGATGTTCGATGCGCTGCACGCGATCCTCGGGCTGGACGAGATGGTCGACACGGCGCGGCGCCTGAGCTCGGCGCGCAGCCGGTTCACCGAGGCCGCGCGCCGCTCGCGGGAGGAGCACACCGCCCTGCTCGCGGCGCTGCGGCGCAGCACGGACCCGCGGGCAGTCGAGGCCGCCGACGCGTTGCGGGACGCCGCACGTCCCGATCTCGACCGAGCCTGGGCCGTCGCGGCGGGCCTGCCGGCGCCGAGCACCGCGCCACCCGCGAAGCCGACGGCACCGCGGGAGCCGACGTTGCTGCGGGAGCCGGCGGTGCTGCGGGAACTGCTGGGGCTGCGGGTGCCGGCGGAGTCCGACGTCCGGGAGCTCGCCGTGCGGCTGCGCGCGCTCGCGACCGAGGAGACGAGGCTGGCGGCGACGGCGGCCGGCGACGCGGCCCGCCTCACCGACCTGCTGGCCGCCGCACTCGACCACCACGAGCACCAGAACGCCGTCCACGCGGGTGGTCCGTCATCTGAGGGTCCCGAGGACGGCGATCGGGGCCGGGGTGGGAGCGGGAGCCGGCCGTGCCCGGTCTGCGGGGTCGGGCGGCTCGACGAGCGGTGGTGGCACGCGACACGGGCGGAGGTCACCCGCCAGCGGGAGCGGGCCGCGGCCGTGCTGGTCGTGCACGCCGGCCTCGCCGCCGCGCTGGCCGACGTCGCGCTGCTGCTCGCACCCGCCCCCGAGCCGCTGACCACCCCTGAGCCGCTGGCTCCCTCCGTGCCCCTGGCTCCCTCCGGGCCGCTGACCGCCGATGGGAGCACGGACGTGCTGGCCGCGCTGGCCGCGGCCGCGGGCATGGCCTGGCGCCGGTGGGCACGGCTGCGCGACGACTCCGACCCGCTGGCCGTCGCGGACGGGCTGGAGTCCGCCCACCCTCCGCTGCTGCGGGCGGTCGAGGCCCTGCGGGCGGCCGCCCGCGACGAGCTCGACCGCGCCGACGCCGACTGGCGTCCGCTCGCTGCCCGGGTCACCGCCTGGGTCGGGGCGGCGCGGGCGGTCGATGCCGACGCCGACGCGCTGGCCGACGTCCGACAGGCTCTTGACTGGCTGCGGGAGGCGACCCAGCGGCTGCGGGACGAGCGGATGCGGCCCTTCGCGCAGCGGTCGGCCCAGATCTGGTCGATGCTGCGCCAGGAGAGCAACGTCGACCTGGGCCCGGTGCGCCTCACCGGCAGTGCCAACCAGCGGCGTGTCGACCTCGACGTCACCGTCGACGGGGTGGACGGCGCCGCGCTCGGCGTGATGAGCCAGGGCGAGCTGCACGCGCTGGGGCTGGCGCTGTTCCTGCCCCGCGCGACCAGCGACGCGAGCCCGTTCCGTTTCCTCGTCGTCGACGACCCGGTGCAGTCGATGGACCCGGCGAAGGTCGACGGGCTGGCCCGCGTACTCGCCCAGGTTGCCGAGACTCGGCAGGTCGTCGTCCTCACCCATGATGATCGGCTGGCCGACGCGGTGCGCCGGCTGCGGCTGCCGGCGACGGTGCTCGACGTGGTCCGTCGCGAGGGGTCGCTGGTGCGGCTGCGCGGGAACCTCGATCCGGTCGGGCGCCATCTCGCGGACGCGCGGGCGCTTGCCCGGACCGGTGACCTGCCCCGCGACCTGGCGATGATGCTCGTCCCGGCGATGTGCCGCTCGGCGGTGGAGACGGCGTGCAACGAGGTGGTCCGGCGGCGCCGGCTCGGTGCGGGGGCGCGCCACGCCGAGGTCGAGGCGGCGCTCGCGGCGGCGCACTCGGTGAGCGAGAAGGCCGCCCTGGCCCTGTTCGACGACGCGCGCCGGGCCCGCGGCGTCCTGCGCCGCCTCGACGGCCACGCGCCGTGGGCCGCCGACACGTTCCGGGCCGTCCGGGACGGCGTGCACGTCGGGTACGACGGCAACCTGCTGAGCCTGGTCCGCGACACCGGCCGGCTCACGGACCACATCCGGACCCTGGATTGACCCGCGGCCGGCGGCCGGCGTCGCCGCGGTCGCCTTCGCCTTCGCGGTCGCCTTCGCCGCCGCAGTCGCCGTCGCCGTCGCCGGACCTGCGGCTGGACCCCGCGGTGGCGCTCGCCGAGGCCGACCGCCTACTACGGCGGGAGACCCCGGCGGCGGACGGGTCGTGGCCGCGGCTGTGCGCCTGGCTGCTGCGGCTCGCCGTGGAGCAGGCCGTCGACGAGGTGTGGCGGGCGCACGGCCGGCCGGAGCTCGTCCGGCTCTCGATGCGGGCCCAGCTGCTGGTGCTGCCGAGTTTCACCGATCCGGGTGCCGCGGACGAGGCCGGCGCCGCCTGGTACGCGCTGTCCCGGGCCGGCCATCAGCATGCCTACGAGCTGGCTCCCACCGCCGCCGAGCTGCGCCGCTGGCACCAGGACCTCTGCTCGCTCCTGCCCAGGCTGATGGCGGGGCGCGCACAGGCCGTCACGCCGGCGGAGGGTGGCCGGACGGGCGGATAGTGTGGGTCGGATCGGCTCAAGGAGGTCGCGCTGCCCACAACTCCCGCCCCGGCCTCTGGTCCCGCCCCGGCCTCTGGTCCCGCCCCGACCGCCGGTCCCGGCCCGACGTCCGGCCTGGTCCCCGGCCCGTCCTCCGGAATCGACCTGCACACCCATTCGACCGCGTCGGACGGGTCGGTCAGCCCGGCGGAGCTCGTCCGGCTCGCCGCCGCGACGGGCCTCGAGGTGCTCGCGCTGACCGACCACGACACCACCGGCGGGATCGACCGGGCCGCGGCGGCGCTACCTGCCGGTATGACGCTGGTGCCCGGTGCGGAGATCTCCTGCCGGGTCGCGGTGAACGGGCACCAGATCTCGATGCACGTCCTGGCCTACCTGTTCGACCGGGCCGAGCCCCGGTTCGCCGCCGTCCGGGCCCGGCTGCGGGAGGAGCGGGCCACGCACGCCCGCCGGATGGTGGAGCGGCTCGCCGCGGCCGGTCACCCGGTGCGCTGGGAGCGGGTCCAGGAGCTGGCCCGGGGCACCGTCGGACGTCCACACGTGGCGGCCGCGCTGGTGGAGGCGGGACTGGTACCCGACGTGAACAGCGCGTTCAGCCGCGAGTGGATCGGCGCGGGTGGGCGCTTCTGGGTCGAGAAGATCCAGCCGGACGTCCACGAGACGCTGCGGCTGATCCGGGACGCCGGGGGTGTGAGTGTGTTCGCGCACCCGTTCGCCACCTCCCGCGGCGAGACCGTCGGGCCCGACATCATCGCCGCCATGGCCCGGGACGGGCTGACCGGCGTCGAGGTGGACCACCCGGATCACACACCGTGGGCCCGGGCCCGGCTGCGGGAGATCGCCGCCGATCTCGGTCTGGTGACCACCGGCTCGAGCGACTTCCACGGCGACCGCGATCGGCGGGACCTCGGGTCGGAGACGACATCCAGGGACAGCTACGAGGCGCTGGTCGCGAAGGCCAGCGGGTCCAGCCCGATCCGGGCTTAGCGAACCCGGCGACGGGGCCGGCGGCCGTCCACCGCGGGGCGGCGGGCGGTCAGACGCCGGAGCCGCAGCCGGTGCCGGGCGCGGGCGTGGGTTCGGGACCGCCGAGCCGGCTCAGCAGATCCCCGAGGAGATCCTGCTCCTGCGGGGTGAAATGGTCGAGAACGTGCCGCGCCACACCTCGGAGGTGGGTTCCCGAGGCGTCCCTCAGCCGCTTCAGCCCCGCGTCGGTGAGCGTCGCCAGCGTGCCGCGGGCGTCCGACGGGCAGGAGCGGCGTTCCACCAGGCCCTCTCGCTCCAGGCGGTCGACCAGCCGGGTCAGCCCACTGCGGGACAGCAGCACCTTCTGCGCCAGCTCGCTCATCCGGAGCTGGTACCCAGGTGCCTCGGCAAGCTGCACGAGGACGTCGTAGGAGGCGAGCGGGAGCTGGTGCGCGGCCTCGAGCTCGGCTTCCAGGAGCCGCGTGGCGTGCGCGTGCGCCCGCAGGAGCTGCCGCCAGGCTCGCATGCCGCGGGCGTCCACCATCCATCTCGGCTCGGCCAGCCCGGATCCAGCCGGCCCAGACCCAGCCGGCTCGGACTGGGCCCGCCCGGGCTCGGATCTCCCGGACTCGGATCTCCCGGGTTCGGCCACCTTCTGCTCGGCCACGGTCGAATTCTCCCGCCCCACGTGGATCAGAGTACGACGAGTCGGTACGGTCCCGCCCGGATCTCAGGCGCCGTCAAGGGCCGACCGCACCACTGTGCCCGGCTGTACCCATGCGCCCGGCCGAACGTGCCACCCGGGTCCCCGCATTCCCGCACGCCGGGCACCGCCTGCCCCACCGTGTTCCGCCCCCCACTGCCGGGCCGGCCCAGCCGCCCATGCGCGGGCTATCGTGGAACGAGGTCGCACCCGGTACACGACCTACACGCGATCTGCGCAACGTGACCCGTCCACTCGCCCGTCCCGGCGGTACACACCCCGGCGGGCCGATCCCGAACACGACTGCGCCGGACCCGTCGAGCACGGTCCGGCACCCCGAGCCCCCGCAATGTCACAGCCCCCCCGCTATGCCACATCCGAGGTCGGCCACGACCGAGGATGTCGACCCGCGACCGAGGTTTCCCTTGCCACCAGCCCTGCCTTCGTCCGACGCCATCCAGTCCGCCCTCGCGACCGTGCTGGACCCGGAGATCGGACGGCCGATCACCGAACTGGACATGGTGGATTCGGTCCACGTTCGTGACGACGGATCTGTCGATGTGGTCGTCCTGTTGACCGTCTCCGGCTGCCCGATGCGGGATGAGATCACATCCCGGGTCACCCGCGCCGTCAGTGGTGTGGACGGCGCCCGGGACGTACGGGTGACCCTCGAGGTGATGACCGCCGAGCAGCGGACGGCCCTGCACGAGAAGCTGCGGGGCGGCACCCCGCAGCGGGTCATCCCCTTCGCGCAGCCCGGGTCGATGACCAGGGTCTACGGGGTGGCCAGCGGCAAGGGCGGCGTCGGCAAGTCGTCGGTCACCGTCAACCTGGCGGCCGCGATGGCCCGGTCGGGGCTCGCCGTCGGCGTCCTCGACGCGGACATCTACGGCCACTCCGTCCCCCGGATGCTGGGCATCGACCGCGCACCCACGCAGGTCGAAAAAATGATCATGCCACCGCAGGCCCACGGCGTGAAGGTCATCTCGACCGGCATGTTCACCCGCGGCAACCAGCCCGTCACCTGGCGCGGCCCGATGCTGCACCGAGCCCTCGAGCAGTTCCTCTCGGACGTCTTCTGGGGCGACCTCGACGTCCTGCTCCTCGACCTGCCGCCCGGCACCGGGGACATCGCGATCTCCCTGGCCCAGCTGGTTCCCTCGTCCGAGCTGCTACTGGTGACCACACCCCAGCTCGCCGCGACCGAGGTCGCCGAGCGCGCCGGGACGATCGCCGTCCAGACCCACCAGAACGTCGTCGGCGTGGTCGAGAACATGGCCTACATGCCGTGCCCGCACTGCGGCGAGCGCGTCGACGTGTTCGGCGAGGGCGGCGGCGCGGCCGTCGCCGAGCGGCTGACCAGGGTGCTCGGCCACGAGGTGCCGCTGCTCGCCCAGGTCCCGGTGGACGTCCGCCTCCGGCAGGGCGGCGACTCCGGCAAGCCGCTGGTCCTCTCCGACCCCGACTCCGAGGCCGGGAAGGCGCTGCGCGCCGTCGCCGAGCGGCTGACCTTCCGCTCCCGCGGCCTGTCCGGCCGCTCGCTGGACATCAGCCCCGCCCGCCGCTAGACGCTCTGCGGCGGGCGGGAGCATGCCGGCCGGCTGAACCAACGCCGGCTCGGCTGAAGCAAAGCCGACCCGACCGGACCGAGACGTTCCCCGCGCGGTGGAGGCCCGCCGCGCGGGGAACGCGACCGGGGACCGGATACGAGAAAGCCGCCGGGCAGGGGCTCGGCGGCTTTCTCGACAAAACGGATACCCAGGTCATCCCGACCCCGTCAGGACGGCCTTCGCGGCGACACGAACTGGGCGGACGCGCAAGGCCCCGCCGGTTACCAGCGGGGTCCTGCGGAGACTGGCGCATCCGGCGCCTGGGATGTCAGGTCGTGTCGGGGTCGAACGGGGGCGGGGTCGACGTCGACTCGGCCCTCTCCACACGCGCGGGCGCGGGCGGCGGCGAGCTGGCCGCGACAGCCGTGCCGCCAGCCGGGCTCGGCTTGGTCAGCGACGGCCGGTTCGCCGGCTTCGCGCCCGCCTTGGCCGCCGTGCTGCTCTCGGTGCCGGCCGGCAGGTGGGCCTTGGTCAGCGCGGGCGTGGCCGGCGGCTCGTCCTCACCCAGCAGCGAGTCGAACGAGGTGCGCTTGCCCGGGTAGGCCGGGAACAGCGAGTCGTCGTCGCCCTCGAAGAGGTGCTTACGGACGAAGGTCTTGGGATGCAGGTCCCGCAGGTCGAGGTCGGCCAGCTCGGGGCCCAGCTCGGACCGCAGGTCGTTGCGCATGCCGTTCGCCATCTGGCGGAACTGGCGCAGCATCCGGCCCGCGTCGCGGGCGGCCCTGGGCAGCCGATCGGGCCCGAAGACGAACAGCCCGATCAGGAGCAGTACGACTACCTCGCCCCACCCGACGCCGTTGAACACAATGGTCAGAGTACCCCGCCTGCCACCGCCGGCGAAGGGCTCGAACATGACGAACAGGTGTCCTGAGCGCCACTGCGACCTGGGCCGCCGGCCGCGTCGTCCGGGCGCGCGCACCCGACCAGGCGGTTCCGCCCCGGGACAGGCCTGCGTCCAGGCGCCTGGCCACCCCACCGATGTGCCACCGCGTGCCCCGCCGCGCAGGCACGGGGCCGGGGCAGGCACGGCCGGAGCGGTATCAGCCGGGCGACTGTTCCTGGAGGACCACCCGCGCCGTGCTCTCCACTCCGTTGCGCTGGAAGGTCACGGTCACCGTGTCGCCGACGTGGTGCAGCCGGGTGGCCGCGGTGAGATCGTTCGTGCTGGTGACGACCGTGTCGTCGACCCGGGTGATGATGTCGCCCGGCAGCAGCCCGGCCGCGGCCGCGGGGCCCGCCGGCTCGACGTCACGGATGATCGCGCCCGGGGTGGTGCCGCGCGCCCGGGCCTCGGCGGCGGTGACCGTGGCGGCCGACACTCCGGTGTAGGGGTGGGTCGCCCGCCCGGTGCGGATGATCTCGTCCGCCACCGACGCGGCGTAGTCGATGGGGATCGCGAACCCGACGCCGACGCTGCCCGACGGCGCCTGCCCGCCCGGCGCCGTCGCGATCGCCGTGTTCAGGCCGACGACCTGGCCACGGGCGTCGAGCAGCGGGCCACCGGAGTTCCCGGGATTGATCGCCGCGTCGATCTGGATCGCTCCGATGATCACGGATGCCCCGCCGCCCTCGGCGGGCACGGTCGGGTTCCGGTCGAGCGCGCTGACGATCCCCGTGGTGACCGTCCCCGAGAGTCCGAAGGGCGCACCGATCGCGATCACCGGAGCGCCGGCGACCAGCGACCCGGACCGTCCCAGCGTCGCCGCCGGCAGGCCGGAGGCCCCGGGGATGCGCAGCACCGCAAGATCCGAAGAGGCGTCCCGTCCGACGATCTCGGCGAGCACGGGCTCGGCGCCATCACTCATAGTGATCATTACCTGGCCACCCGCGTTCGCCGCCGGCGCGATGACATGGTTGTTGGTGAGTACGTAGCCCTCAGACCGAATGATCACCCCGGAGCCGTTCCCGCCCTCGGCCCCCGCCGTCACGTCGATGGTCACAACGGACGGCAGCACTCGCGCGACAACCCCGGCCACCGAGTCGGGGTCGATGACCGTCGGCGCGGCCTCGGCGGACGCCGTCGGCGACGACGTCCCCTCGGAGTCACCCAGCATCAGGCTCGTCACCCACCCACCGGTCGCTCCCCCCAGCAGTCCGGCGATCACAGCAGTGATCACGAGCGCCCGCCGGCCGTGGCGGATCTTCGGAGCGGCCGCGCGGTGGTGCGTCGCCGCGCTCGCGGCTCTCGCCGCGTCGGCCGTTGCTCTGGCCGCATCGGTCGTGGACGCACCAGACGTCGCCCCCCCTGCTGCGGAGACGGGTGCCGATTTCCCGGCGCCCGACGTCCCAGCCGCCGAGGTCGCTGGTACGGATGGGGCGGGCGTGACCGAGGAGGGCGCAGACCTACCGGATGGCGCAAGCTCCGAGGGCGGCGGCGTGGGCGGGCGCGGGGCGCGCCGCGGCCCCACCAGATCCACCAGCGGGTCGGCCAACGGCCGGCCGGCAACGCGCTGGTCGGCGTCCCGCGAGGTCGTCTCACGGCTGCCCTCCCGCGCGACGCTCCCCCGGGCACCGTCCCTGGAGACGGCCTCACGACTGGTCTCCCGCGAGACCGGTGCCCGACCCGTCTCCCGCGAGACCGCCTCCCGGCTGCCCTCCCGCGAAACACTCCCCCGAGCGCTCTCCCGCGAGACCGCCTCCCGGCTGCCCTCCCGCGCGACGCTCCCTCGGGTGCCCTCCCGCGAGACGGCCTCACGGCTGCTCTCCCGCGAAACACTCCCCCGAGCGCTCTCCCGCGAGACCGCCTCCCGGCTGCCCTCCCGCGCGACGCTCCCTCGGGTGCCCTCCCGCGAGACGGCCTCACGGCTGCTCTCCCGTGGGACGGCCTCCCTCGAAGCCGACGGCAGCGGGCCCTGCGGTGGCGGAACCGAAGGCCGCGAGCTCTCCCGCGCAACCGCTGGCCGCGGCTGCGCCGTCACACGCGCCTTCGCGGCGGTGCCCGGATCGGAGCCTCCCCGGGCAGCCGGCGCGCCAGGGGCCGATCCCGCTCCTGGCGCGGGCCCCGTGCCGGAAGCGGCGCCCGTGCCCTGAACGCCACGCCCACCACCGTCACGCTCCGGCGCGCCCGCGCGGGACGCGGTGTCACGCCGACCCGGATCCCCGGTAGGCGACGCGATCGGCGTGCGGGCCACGCTTTCGGGGCCCACGGAGCCAGTCCGCGCGGCGGCGTCCCGGCTGGCGGCGCCGTTCTGAGAGGACGAGCCATTCCGCCCGGCAGCATCCCGGGTAGCGGAACCGTTCTGAGAAGACGAGCCGTTCTGGGCGGCACGGCCTTCCCGGACGAGCGGAGTCTTCGCGGCAGCGGCACCATCCGACGCCCCCGGGGGGACGGCGCCCTGCCGGCCCGCCGGCCCCTTCGGCGCGGCGGCTGCCTCCCGTGCGGCCGTAGCCCGACTGGGCGCCTCCCGGCTGGATGCCTCCCGATCGGCTGGTTCCCGGCCGGATGTCGCGCGAGCGGCCGGGCCCCGTGGGCCGGCACCGTCCCGTTCCCCGCCGACGCGCCTGGTCGTCTCGTCGCGTGTGCCGCCGGTGGCCCCGGCGTTACCCGTCGTGGACGAGCTCCCCGTGCTGGACGAGCTCCCCGTGCTGGACGGGCGGCCTGTGCTGGACGGGCGGCCTGTGGTCGGCGCGCTCCCGCGTGTGGTGGCCCGGACCGGCTCGACGAAGGGTGGCCGTTCCGCCGCCGACGCGGGGCGGCGCGGAGCGTCCGCCCGGGCTTCGGGGCCGGGGCGACGCTCCGTCGCAGGGCGACGCTCCGGCCCGTGCAGCGGCAGGGACGCCGGGACCGGTCGGCTCACGCCTCCCGACGACGGGACGGTGCCCTCCGCCGCCCGCGAGCGGGGTGCGGGCACGGGCACTGACGGGGCTTTTGCCTTGTCCGTGCCAGGACGGGCATCGGTGGTCTGGTCGTCGCCGGTGGTGTCCACATGCCCTCCCCGATGTGCTCGGCTCGCGGCGCTGCGGACCGTCGGCGGCTCATGCACCACCGCGGCCCGCGAGACCGAGCGGACAACACGGTAGAGGTTCACGGAGCGGCACAGCAGGGCCACCAGACACCAAATCCGCCGGCACAGGCCGCCGAGACCACTCATCGTGAGGGAGTCGGCGCGTTCACGCACTCTGCGGTTACCCACCTGCCCTTTTCGGCAGTGAAAAAGCCCGGTGGACGACCTTCGCGTTAGCCCGATCGGGCCATCAAATGATCACTCATGGCGCCGCGGAGGAACGATCGCGGCGCCACGGAGGGCTCGAGGAGGGCCCGTCGAGAGCTGTCGGGAGCTAGGGACGCCGCGGGAAGGACACCGAGGCGATCATCTGGACCGAGCGGGGAACACCGGCCGCCGGTGCCTTCGCCGGGATCACGGTCGCGACCGTGGGGACCGAGCCCTGGTCGGGCCGCCGGGGCGCCGCGCGCCCGTCCGCGAGCGCCGCGCCGCTGACCGCGAGGAGCATGAACGCGGCCGACCCGACGAGCGTCCGCCGCATCCGGCCGTGCCGGCGCGGCCGGGGGGTTGTGATCGCCGGGCGGCCGTGCCCGGCGGCGCGCACGGCGACCTCGGCACCGGCCAGAGCCGCGCCGCACCCCTGTGAGCTGGAAGCGAGGCGAGCGGACCCGGCCGGGACCCGGGACGACGCGGCCCCCGGTGGACGTTTGACCAGCAAGGCTGATCGGCCCGCGGAGGCTCCTGGCCGGGACGGCGACCCGCCCGGTCGAGCGGGGCGACCGGTGCGGACCAGGCCCGCCTGGCGCGCCGGCGAGACGGCCGGACGGACCGACCTGCGCGGAGCGGATCCCTCTGCGACGAAACCGCTGGCCATCGCGGGCATCCTGCGCGGGGCGGGCGGCGCGGGCCGCGCGACCTGGTACTCGCGAGCACCGAGGCTGAGCAGGGTCGAGGTCAACGTGCTGGGGAGGGTGGGAGTCGCCAGGGCGGAGAGCCGGGCCTTGAGCCTGCGCTGCTCGGCTACCTCCGCCTGACAGTCGGAGCAGCACGCAAGGTGTGCCAGCGCGCGATCCCTCTCGTCGTGGCTGAGCTGCCCGTCGACCAGGGGGGTGAGGCGCTCACCGAGATGGCTGCTCACGCCCGCCGCTCCCGAGGAGCACCGCCCTCGGCTCCGACGGCACTGCTCACCGGACCTCGGCGGCGGTCGGTCCGGCGACCACGGCGCCCCGACCTGTCCGGTTCGGCCGCGGCGGCGTCGACCGCGAGCTGGCTCTCACCCGGACTCGTGGCGCCCACCGGCGGCCGTTCCCAGGAACCGCTGGTCTCCGCCTGGGCCGGGGACGGCCCCGTGGCCGGGCCCACCGCGGCGTTCGAGACTCCGTCGTCGCCCGCCATCGCCATCCCGCGCGGGGCGCGGTCGGCGAGCGCGGCGCGCAGCATCGCCCGCCCCCGGGAGATCCGGCTGCGGACGGTGCCGAGCTTGACCCCGAGCGTCTGTGCGATCTCCTCGTAGGAGAGCTGCTCGATGTCGCACAGCACGACCGCGGCACGGAAGTCCGGCGGCAGCGCGGCGAGAGCGGCCTCGACGTCGGCGTCCAGATGGCTCTCGGCGTAGACGGCCTCCGGGCTCGCCTCACGGCCGGCCAGGCGCTCGGTGTCCTCCGGCAGGGCGTCAAACCTGATCTTCTGCTGGCGGCGCATCCGGTCCAGGAACAGGTTGGTCGTGATGCGGTGCAGCCACCCCTCGAAGGTGCCGGGGGTGTAGTCGGCCAGCGAGCGGAACACCCGGACGAAGACGTCCTGGGTGAGGTCCTCGGCGTCGTGCGCGTTGCCCGTCAGGCGATAGGCAAGGCGGTACACCCGGTTGCCGTGCTCCCTGACCACGTCCTCCCAGGACGGAGGCACCCAACCAGCTACTTCTGGGGTGGCGGCCGCGTCGGGGACGGCCGAACCAGCCCCGAGCTCCTGCGCCGCCACAGCCGCCTCTCGGTCGGTTCGCGACGAACGTACCCGACGCGCCGGCCAGGGAGCGGCGAATCCCGCTGCGGACACCGATGTTTCTCCCCTCGACCCAGTCGACACGGGCGCACTGACAAGACGAACGTTCCTGTCTTGTCTCCCGTTCCCGTAGGCTGCGGATGTCATGCCGGACATCGACATCGCCGCACGGGAATCTGCCGTCGCCTACGCCGAGGGCTTCCTCGTGGAAGACCCCGTTCTTCGTGCTGCCCGCGCCCGCGCCGAGGAGGTCGGGATCGCCCCGGTCAGCCCCGGCGCCGGGGCGGTGCTCCGCTTCCTCGCCGCATCCGTCGGCGCCCGCGCAGTCGTCGAGATCGGCACGGGTACCGGTGTGTCCGGAACGTGGCTCCTCCGCGGGATGCGTCCTGACGGAACCCTGACCACGATCGACGTCGAGGCCGAGCACCTGCGGCTCGCCCGCCGCATCTACGCCGACGCCGGGATGGCCCCCGGCCGCTCCCGGCTGATCACCGGGCGGGCCCTCGAGGTGCTTCCCCGGCTCACCGACGGCGCCTACGACCTGGTGTTCTGCGACGCCGACCGGCGGGAGAGCACCGAGTACCTGACCCAGGCGCTCCGCCTGCTCCGTCCCGGCGGGATCGTGGCGTTCACCGGAATCCTCGCGGGCGGGCAGACCGGCGACCCGGCCACCCGCGTCCAGGATTCCGTGGCCGTCCGGGAGCTGGCGACCGCCGTCCGGGACGACGTTCGCCTCACCCAGATGCTGCTCACGACCGGGGACGGTCTGCTGGTGGCGGTCGTGGCGAAGTCCTCCCCCGTCGGCTGATCGCCCCGCCGACGGCACCGGGATCGGTGCATTAGACCGGTATTACCGATTAGTCTCTGTGGGCCGGGCGCTACGCCCGTGCCGTCGGCAGCGCGTCCCAGTCCCTGCCCACACGGATCCTGCCCAACCGGACGACCCGCGTGCCGACGAGCACTGGCCGAGCGATGGCCGCCAGGCCGCTCCGGGCGTCCAAGGGGGACGTCCGAAGTAGACCTGCGCGGCCCAGAACACCCGGCGGTACGGCATCCCGACGCGACGAGCGCGGGGTGCCGCCACGCCGACCGGCGCGAGCCGTTCGGTGACGGTCGAGGCCGGGAGTGGACGTCGTGCGGAGTGACGTGGCGCGGAGTGAGGTGGATCGTCGTCGTTTCGACGACGACTTCGGCTACCGCGGCTCCGCGTACCACGATGCCGACTACGACGGTGCCGGGTATGACGGTGCCGGGTACGACGATCCCGAGTTCCGCGGCCCCGGGTATCCGAACCCTGAGCACCGCGACTCCGGCCGCCACGATCCCGGCCGCCACGACCCTGGCCATCACGACGCGGGCTACGACGACCGCGACTATCGCGACCCCGGGTACCCCGGCTCCGGCTCCGGCCCGCGCCGTCCCGCCTCTCGCCCCGACGACACCGGGCACCGGCCCGGCAGCTCGTACCGGGACGATTCCGGTCCCGACGGGCCCGGGCTGCGGAACGACGGCACCCGGCAGCGCGGCCAGTCCGGTCGGGCTGATCGGGCCGGTCGCACCGACCCGACCGGCCGAAGCGGCTACCCCGACCGATCCGGCGGACCCGCCCGCCCCGGCTACCCCGACCGATCCGATGATGCCCTGCGTGCCACCCATCCGGGCCGCGACCGACACCCCGGCGGCCACGGCGCGCGGCCGGGGTTTCCGGCCGCGGGCGGCTTCGCGCAGCGGCCGCCCGCACCGCCGCAGCCACCACCGCCGCCGCGCCGGGAGAACTGGCTCGGCTGGGTGGCGTTCCTGCTCGGAATCGCGGTGCTCTCCGGCGCGGCCGGCTACACGCTGAACCGGGTGACCAGCGGGTCGGGTACCCCCACCGCGGGCCCGACCACCGGCGAGCAGCCCGCGAGCACGACCGACCCTGCGGCCGGCGGCTCGGGGCAGGGCACGGGGCCGACAGCCGAGCAGGCCGCGATCCTGCTCGCCAACCAGGGCCTGCCGCTACGGACGACGGTCGTCTACACGGCGCAGAACGACCCCGACCGCCTCCTGGGACGTCCCGGCGGGTACTCCAGCCGGCTCGCCTTCACCGACGAACGCATCAGCGCCAGCGAGATCGCGGGCGCGCCGGCGGACGCCATCGAGCGCGGCGGTGCCATCGAGGTCTTCGTCGATCCCGCCTCCGCCGCGGGCCGCGGCGCCGCCCTGCGCGCACCCGCCGGTGGTGACCTCTCCAAGGAGTACACCTACGTGCGCGGGACGATCGTGCTGCGGCTCTCGCTGATCCTTCCGGAGGAGATGGCTGCCGGGTACGAGACCGCCCTCGCCGCGGTTGCCGGGCAGCCGTCGCAGCCCGGGCAGCCGTCCTAGTGCGTCCTGGCGTCGCGGTGTCCGGCGCGTGGCCGGCGACGGCTCGGTCGACGTTTGCGTGGGTGCCCTGGAGGGGGAGGCGTACGGCATGAACATCCGCGAGTTCTACGACGCCGATCCCCGCCGCCGGGCGTCCGAGGAGATCACATTCGGGGACGGCTGGACCACGGCGGACGACGAACACTCGACCTACCGGCTGAACTGGGTGGTCGACACCGGTGAGATCTACTCGGTGCGCGAGCCGCACCCCGGCGGCATCCTGGCCCGCTACCTCGATCAGTTCCGCGTGGACCAGGCCGACGTGGACGAGCTTCTCGTGGACGTCCTCGCCGACACCGACCGGTACGCCGTCGAGGCCGCGCTCGCCGGCTGGCCCGCGGTCATGCCGGAGAAGGACAGCCTGAGCTGGGCCCGGCGCCAGCTCGCGGCACTGGGCTCCGCCAGCCCCTCCGAACGCTGACGGCCCGCTCCCCCGCCGGGCCCGCCCGCTGGCCGGCGGAACCGCGGACACCATGCGGCGTCCGCGGTTCCGCCGAACCGCGGACGCGCTCCGTCAGGTGGGCTGTTCGCCTGCCGGGGCTCCGGCGAGGTAGGCGATCAGGGTGCGCACTCCCCACCCGGTCCCGCCGCGGCTGATCTCGCCGTCGTCGGAGTCCGCGCGGGCCGTGCCGGCGATGTCGAAGTGCGCCCAGGGCAGACCCGCGGTGAACTCCCTGAGGAACAGCGCGGCGGTGATCGACCCGCCGTTGACGTCCAGCGCACGGCCGATGTTCGCCAGGTCGGCGACCGGCGAGTCGATGGCCGGCCGGTACTCCTCGGTCAGCGGCAGCCGCCAGACCCGCTCCCCCGCGCGGCCGGCCGCGTCGGCGAGCTCGCCGGCCAGCGTGTCGTCGGAGGAGAACAGGCCAGCGGTGCGCCGACCGAGCGCGACGGTGATCGCGCCGGTGAGCGTGGCCAGGTCGACGATCTGGTCGGGGGCGAGGGTGGCGGCGGCGTAGGCCAGGCCGTCGGCGAGCACCAACCGGCCCTCGGCGTCGGTGTTGAGTACCTCGACCGTCGTTCCGCCCCAGCAGGTGATCACGTCTCCGGGCCGGACGGCGGACGCGCCGATCATGTTCTCGGCGAGGCAGAGCAGCGCGGTGACCTTGCCGGGAACTTCCAGCTCGGCCAGCGTGACCATGGCGCCGAGCACGGCAGCCGCGCCGGACATGTCGGTCTTCATGCTGGCCATGGAGACCGACGGCTTGAGCGACAGCCCGCCGGAGTCGAAGGTGATCCCCTTGCCGACCAGCACCCGGTGGCCGGGAGTCCTCCCGCCGGGCGCGGACGGGCCGTCGTAGGTCAACGTCACCAGACAGGGCGGGCGCGGGGAGCCCCCGCCCACCGCGACCAGCCCGCCGAAGCCCTGGCTGACCAGGTCGGAGTGGTCGAGCACGGTGACGCCCAGGCCGGCCTGGGACGCGGCTCGCACCGCCTGGTCCGCCAGCCAGCGTGGCGTCTTCACGAGGCTCGGCATGTTGATCAGATCACGGGCGAGGCACACGCCATCCGCCACGGCGCGCGCCCGGCGCACCGCCTCGATCAGCGCCGGGTTCTCGGCGCGCTCCGTGCGCAGGACGAGGATCCGCTCGGCTCGCGGACCGGCCGGCGGCTCGTCGGGAGCTGACTCGGCGGACTCCGCGGACTCGGGAGCCGGCTCGGTGCCCGCCTCGTGGGTCGTACCGGTGACGGCGTCCTCCGGGGTGGCACCGGTGACGGCGTCTGCCGGGCGGTAGGAGCCCAGCACGAAGCCCTCGACGAACGCGTAGATCTGCTCGGCGTCGGGTTCGGCGACGACGAAGGGCCGCCCCCGCGTTCCCCCGCGCCGCGCGAGAGCCGCGCCGGCCGAACGCCAGTCGGCGGTCCCACCGGCGCCCACGCCGAGCAGGAACAACCGCCACGGCCGCTCGGAGCGCGACAGCGGCACGACGAGGACACCGCCCGCGTCGCCCCGGAAGGCCTCGTTCTCGATCAGGCGGTCCGGGTCCGCGCCGACGCGCGCGCAGGCGCTCCGGCCCTGCTCGCCGACGACCGCGGCACCATCGACACTGGTGACCACGACGGCGAGCACGGAACAGTCCCAGCCGACCGCGGCGCCGGCCGTACCCTCGGCAGCACCACCAGCGCCGGCAGTACCGACCGCTCCGGCACTACCGGGCGAGCCGGCAACACCGGGCGCGCCAACGGAGCCGGCCGGCGGCGCCGGTTCGCCCGGCGCCCCGCCGGTATCGTCCCGGACCGGCGGCTCGCCCGGCTCGGGCCCACCAACTGACGGCGGGTGCTCGGTGGATGTGAGGATGACGAGGGGGGCGCGGTACCTCGAGTCGATGAGGTCGGCGTCCTGGGCGGGAGCGGCGGTCGTCACGCGGACGCCTCCGCCCCGCGGACCCGTCCGCCGGGCCGGGGGTAGGTGACCACCGAGCCTAACCGACCGCGATCTTGAGAGCGTCTCCCAGCGCGCTCGCCTCGTCGGCTGTGAGTTCGACGACGAGTCGGCCGCCCCCTTCGAGCGGGACGCGCATGACAATGCCGCGCCCCTCCTTGGTGACCTCGAGCGGACCGTCACCCGTCCGCGGCTTCATGGCCGCCATCGGTGCACCTCTTCCTGCCGTCGGACCTGCGTCTGACGACGATTATCCCGGAGACCGACCCGCAAACCGAAACACGTCCCTGCGGGGAATCACAACGGTCACGGAGAGGTAGTGGTTTCGGTGGCCCGAGAGGGCCTCTGGCGGCTCCGAACGAGGGACTCTGGTGTGATTCACTACGGTTACCCACGGCCATTTTCCCCGGACGGCGAGGCCTCGGGGCCGTGAGTGTCCCCTCGTGTGGCATCCGCCCGCTCCGGGGCAGGCCGTTCCGGATCAAGCTTTTCCAGATCATGCCGGGTCGAATCATGCTGTGCGGCAGGATCCCGCACCGCCTCGGTCCCGGCGGGCTCCGTCTGGACATCGCCGGGCCGGGCCATGTCGGCGTCGGTGTCGGCGTCAAGGTCGGCGTCGAGGTCGGCGGCTGGGCCGGGGTGCGCGTCGTCGTCACCGCCGACGCCGAGATGCGCGAACTCCGCGAGCCGGACGAGCTCGTCGTCCCGGCGGGCGAGCTCCTCGTCACGCCAGGCGATCTCGTAGGCGAGGCGGGCCAGGACGGCGTCGACCTCGGCCATCCGGTAGCCGCGGGCCGCCATGCCGAACCGGACGTCCGCCACGTCGTCGGCCGCCACGGAACGCGCGCCGAGGCCGGTGTGCGGTCCGTCGGGCACGGCCGGCGCCATCCGGTCGAACCGGCCGACGGCCAGCGCGGCGACGGCGAAGACGACCACCGCGACAAGCACGATCTCCACTGCGAGCACCACGCCGTCGATCGTGCCATGCCCGGGTGGGCCGAGCGGATCCACCCGCCGCCCCCGGGGCGATCCCGCCGGCCCGCGGTCTCTGGCAGGGTTGCGGGGTGCCCGCCGACGCCTTCCCGACCAGCGAGCCCCGCCCGACCGACGTACCCCGCCCGACCGACGTACCCCGCCCGACCGACGCACCCGGCCCGGCGGCTGGGCCGGTGCCGGCGCGGCCGTTGCGCCTGGGGTCGCGGGTGTTCGCGCCGTCCGAGCTGGTCGTGATGGCGATCGTCAACCGCACGCCGGACTCCTTCTTCGACCGCGGGGCCACCTACGGCGAGGCCGAGGCGCTCGCCGCCGTCGACGCGGCGGTGGACGCCGGAGCCGGGATCATCGACATCGGCGGGGTCAAGGCGGCCCCGGGCGAAGAGGTCGACGCAGCCGAGGAGCTGCGCCGCGTCGGCGGGTTCGTCTCGGCGGTGCGGGCCCGCCACCCGGAGGTCGTGATCAGCGTCGACACCTGGCGCGCCGAGGTCGGACGGATCGTCGCCGGCGAGGGCGCCGACCTGCTCAACGACGCCTGGGGCGGGGTCGACCCGGAGCTGGCCGAGGTCGCCGCCGAGTTCGGCACCGGGCTGGTCTGCACCCACGCCGGCCACCTGCCGCCGCGGACCCGTCCGCACCGGATCGCCTACGACGACGTGGTCGCCGACATCGCCGCCACGACGACAGCGCTGGCCGAACGGGCGGTGTCGCTGGGCGCCCGGCCGGACGGGGTGCTCATCGACCCAGGGCACGACTTCGGCAAGAACAGCCGACACTCGCTGGAGTCGACCCGCCGCCTGCCGGAACTGGTCGCGACCGGGTGGCCGGTGCTGGTCGCGATGTCCAACAAGGACTTCGTCGGTGAGGTCCTCGACGCGCCCGTGGACGAGCGGCTGGAGGGCACGCTCGCGGCGACCTCCGTGGCGGCCTGGCTGGGAGCCCGGGTCTTCCGCGCGCACCAGGTCGCCGCCACCTGGCGCACGCTGCGCATGGTCTCCGCGCTGCGCGGGGACGTCGACCTGCGGATCGCCCGCCGCGGCGTGGTCTGAGCCGGGCCGGACCAGCACCGCCAGGCGCGCCGGCCTGGGCCGGCGGTGCGCTACTCGCCTTCGGCGACCTCGCCCTGTGTGGGCACCCGGGCGGCGCCGCGGCCCGCGCCGGCGCCCGCCTCGAGGATGTCGAAGGCCTCGGGCACGCTGGTCGCCCAGATCAGGATGTCGCGGGCCGGCGGGCGGACGAAGCCGCGGCCGACCAGGTCCTCGACGAGCATGCGCAGGTGCGCGTACACGCCGTCGTGATCCAGGATGACGACCGGTTTGGCGTGCAGGCCGAGCACCGCGGCCACCCAGATCTCGAGCAGTTCCTCGAGGGTGCCGAGCCCGCCCGGCAGGGTCAGGAACCCGTCGGCGCGGTCGTCCATGACGGCCTTGCGCTCGCGCATCGTGGCGGTGACGATCAGCTCGTCGGAGTCGGTGTCCCCGACCTCCATCGCCAGCAGCGTCTCGGGGATCACGCCGACCGTGTGCGCGCCGCCGGCCCGCGCGGCCCGGGCGAGGGCGCCCATGCACGACACCGAGCCGCCGCCCGAGACCAGCACGTGCCCGCGCCGGGCGAGCTCCGTGCCGACCTCGGCGGCGAGCAGCACGAACGCGGGATCGATGTGGTCCGAGGACGCGCAGTACACACAGACGTTCACGAGGGCGCCCCACCGGCCGCGGCGGCCCCGCCGACCTCGCTGGCGGTCTCGTCGCCGGAGGTGGCCGCGGCGGGCGGGCCGGCACGGCCGGTCCCCTCGAGGATCAGGCGCACGGCCTCGTCGACGTCGTCGGTCATGGTCACCAGGTCGAGGTCGCCCGGCTTGATCCGGGCGGAGCCGAGGACGGTCGAGCGCAGCCACTCCAGCAGGCCCGACCAGTAGGCCGTGCCCATGAGCACCACCGGGAACCGGGTCACCTTGCCCGTCTGCAGCAGGGTGAGGGCCTCGAAGAGCTCGTCGAGGGTGCCGAACCCGCCCGGCATGATGACGAAGGCCTCGGCGTACTTCACGAACATCGTCTTGCGGACGAAGAAGTACCGGAAGCTGACGCCCAGATCGACCCAGTCGTTGAGATCCTGCTCGAAGGGCAGCTCGATGCCGAGGCCGACCGAGAGCCCGCCGGCCTCCTGCGCCCCCCGGTTGACCGCCTCCATCGTGCCCGGCCCGCCGCCGGTGATCACCGCGTAGCCGGCGTCGGCCAGCGCGGCACCGAGCCGGCGTCCCAGCTCGTACTCGGGTTCGTCCCGGCCGACCCGGGCCGACCCGAAGACCGTGACGGCCGGGGGCAGATCCGCCAGCAGCCCGAAGCCCTCGACGAACTCGCTCTGAATGCGCAGGACGCGCCACGGGTCACTGTGGACGAACGAGGCCGGGCTGCGGGTGTCGAGCAGGCGTTGGTCGGTGGTGGAGTGCTCCACCTGCCCGCGCCGCGCCGTGACCGGGCCGCGGCGCTGCTCGGGCGGCGGCCCGCCACCCCGCCGGGTACGCCTGGACACCGCGGCCGCGGGAGCAACCGCGGGCCCGGGCTCGACGGCGGGAACGGGCGGGGGGACGTCCGCCGGACCATCACCGGCTGGGCGCGCGGCCGCTGTCGGAACGATCGGCTGGGACGTCGATCCGCCGCCCGGCGGATCAGGGTGGGCGGGCCGAGTCACGTCCGCACCATACGCAGATCCGCCCGGACGCCCGAAGCTCAGGGCGTGCCGCGGCCGACCAGGTAGGAGCCGAGCACGCGCTCCGTCTCCTCGATCACCGCCACCTCGACGTACTCGTCGCGGGTGTGCGCCAGGTTCGGGTCGCCGGGACCGTAGTTGAGCGCCGGTATGCCCAGCTCGGCGAACCGCGCCACGTCGGTCCACCCGTACTTGGCCACCGGGGCCCGCCCGGTGGCCGCCACGAAGGCCGCCGCGGCCGGGGCGGACAGCCCGGGCGGGGCCCCGCCGGCGCTGTCGTCGAGCACCAGGTCGTAGCCGTCCAGCACCTCGGCCACGTGGGCCAGCGCGGCCTTCGGGTCCCGGTCGGGGGCGAAGCGGAAGTTCACCGTGACCCGGCAACTGTCCGGGATCACGTTGCCGGCCACGCCGCCGTCGATCCGGACCGCCGAGAGGCCCTCCCGGTAGGTGCAGCCGTCCAGCGTGACGGACCGCGGCCGGTACCGCGCCAGCCGGGTCAGCAGCTCCCCGGCCTGGTGGATGGCGTTCTCCCCGAGCCAGGAGCGGGCCGAGTGCGCGCGGCGGCCCGGCACCGTGGCCACGACCCGCAGCGTGCCCTGGCAGCCCGCCTCGATCTCGCCGGAGGTGGGCTCCATGAGGATCGCCAGATCCGCCTGGAGCCAGTCGCGGTGCCGCTCGGCGAGCCGGCGCAGCCCGTTACGGGCGGCCGCGACCTCCTCGTTGTCGTAGAAGACCCAGGTGACGTCGTGCCGCGCCCCCGCCCCCGAGACCGGCCCCGGCCTCGACTCGGGCGCCGGCGCCGACCCCGACGCCGGGGTGCCGAGGAGCGCAGCCAGGCGGAGCATCACGGCCACCCCGGCCTTCATGTCGGACGTCCCGCAGCCGTACAGGCGGGAGCCGTCGAGGCGGGCCGGGAGGTTGTCGGCGACGGGCACCGTGTCGAGGTGACCGGCCAGCAGCACCCGCGCGGGCAGGCCGTGGCCGGTCCGCGCGAGCACCGCGTCGCCGTCCCGCAGGATCTCCAGGCCGCCGAGGGAGCGCAGCGCCTCCTCGACGGCCGTCGCGAGCGTGCCCTCGTCGCCGCTGACCGACGGCACGTCCACGAGGACACGCGTCAGCTCACCGACGGGCAGCGCCAGATCGAGGCCCATGACGGTCAGGGGGCCACGCCGTGTTCACGCAGGATGTCGTTCAGCGCGAGCTTGTCGTGGATCTCGCCTTCGTCCAGAGTGCGCAGGACGAGGATGCAGGGCATGGCGAACTCGCCGGCCGGGAAGGAGCGGACCCGGCTTGAGCCGACGGCCACCGCGCGCTCCGGGATCTCCCCGCGCGGGTACTCCTCCCCCGTCACAGCGTCGAAGACGTGGGTGGACGCCGTCAGGATCGCCCCGGCGCCGAGCTTCGCGCCGCGCCGGACCCGGGCGCCCTCGACCACCATGCAGCGGCTGCCGACGAACGCGTCGTCCTCGACGACCACCGGCACCGCGCTCGGCGGCTCGAGCACGCCGCCCAGGCCGACCCCGCCGGAGAGGTGGACATTGCGCCCGACCTGGGCGCACGAGCCGACCGTCGCCCAGGTGTCGACGAGGGTCCCGGCACCGACGTAGCCGCCGATGTTGGTGTAGCTGGGCATGAGCACGGCACCGGGCTCGACGTGGGCGCCCCAGCGGACGATCGCGCCCGGCACCACCCGCACGCCGTCGAACCGGGTCTTGAGCGGGACGCGGTCATGGAAGTGGAAGTCCCCGGCGGCCGACTCGACCATCGGCAGGACCTTGAACGACAGCAGGATCGCCCGCTTGGCCCGCTCGTCGACGACGACGCTGCCGTCCGCGGCGACCTGGGCGACCCGGGCCTCACCGGCGTCGATCGCGTCGACCGCGCCCACGATGACCTTGCGGGCCTGGGTGTCCTCCGGCGTCAGCTCGCCGCGACGCTCCCACAGGTCGTCGATGGCCCGGTCCAGGGGAGACACGACTTCGCCGGACGTGACACCCACGTCCGATGGGCTGGGGTTTGCTCCGCTCACGCTGCTCACGGATAAGACCCTACGGGTCTCGGGGTGAGCGGCGCTCGCGACCGCGGCGGTCAGCGGACGTCGGGCTCCGAGCCCCAGCCCGGCGTGTTCCGGTCTCCCTGCTCGCCACCACCGGGCCGCGGGACGGCCATCTGCCCGGTCTCGTACGGC